>JAUWWA010000409.1 GCA_030617125.1 Pirellulales bacterium
CTTTTACCAGGACAACGGTGCACCGGGCGCGGCGATGGGTAGCCCGGGCGCGATACCGACCAACTACATCTCCGGGCTGAACGCTCCGCAATATGGGATGCCGACGTGCGGCACGCCGATCGGACTGCCCGGTCCGCCGCACGTGCCCTTGGGTATCCCCGCCGGACTCCAAAAGCACGTCATTAAGAACCACACGTACATGCACATCCCGCGCCCGACACGCAAGGTGAAGATCGATGTTCGCCAGAAGCCGGGCTTCAGCTATCCGAAGCCGGCCAACCACGCGTACATCGTCGAGCAGACGTACCCGGGGTTGGGGATCAACCATCAGCCGCCAGGCAATACACACGAGATCATCGATGGCCGCGACGCCGAGTGCTACGCGTATCCCTACATGGAGTCGGGCTCTTACACGCAGTAACGCAGTCTAGTCCTGTCCTCCACCATCCATCAACGATCCGCGACAATGGTCCACAAGCTCCGCTGCAC
This sequence comes from Pirellulales bacterium, assembly GCA_030617125.1. Lineage (GTDB taxonomy): Bacteria > Planctomycetota > Planctomycetia > Pirellulales > Thermoguttaceae > JAUWWA01. Next base: position 490 of record JAUWWA010000409.1, read on the forward strand.
AGACACCCAGGAGTTGCTTTCCGCGAAACGAGTTGCCTGCAACGTAGCAATGGTGGCGCTCTTCAGCCTGGCGGCGACCGCGGGGTCGCTCGCCCAGGAAGGAGAAGTACACTACTTGCATCAAGGTGTGATGCCACCGGGAGCGATTGGCAGCCGGCAACTGCGGCGGGGTGGACCATTGCCCGGATTCTTTCAGCCGGTCGAGATCAAGGCCCCTAAGGGAGCCTTGGTTTCACTGGCGACCGGTGGTCAATTCGACGCGCCACAGGCGGCGCCGGCGGGCGTGGGGCTTCTGATCGGGCAGGTCTATCGCCTTCGAGTGACGAATATCCCGGTGAACCTCGGCCTGGAGCTCTTTCCCACTATCGAGATCATCGACCGGCTCTATGCGCCGCGCGGTCAGGAGAGCCGGTTCGCCATTCCCGTCGAACTCACCCAGCAAGACCTCCGGCTGGCGATGGATGGGAAGTTCGTCACTCGCGTCATCTACCTGGAGGATCCACAGACCGCGTTGCCGGTGCGCGAGGATCCGCGGGTGCAGAACTGGTTCGACGTCGGGCCACGTCGCGATCCCTTGGCCGTAGCCGACTCGCTCGGCCGCCCAGTGGCCATCCTGCGGCTCGGAGCCCGACTACCGCGCGACCAGCAAGGGCCGGACACGGGCTTCCTGTTCGGCTGTCCGCCGTGGGTGAAGCTCCCGATGAGAAAGATTGTAGATTGAAAATTGAAAATGGATGTGCCACTGCGCGGCAATTTGTAATTTGCAATGAGTGAAGCAGTCCCAGCCATGACGCGTCCTCTCGCTAACAACGCCGAAGCCCCATGGCCCAATCCCTGGCGGATGGGCCTGGTCGTGTTGTGCGCGCTGATACTCTGTTCGTGCCGCAATTCGATCCGGCAGACGTCGGAGTTGGCGATGATGCAGCCGCAGGCTCTTCTCAGCCTCCCCCCGCGAGCCTACACGGGCGAGGCGCCCTCACCGATGGCAAGTGGCCCGGCCGCGATTGTGTCCGGCGCCATTGGCCCTCCCGGCATGGAACGGGGAGTGCCGTTGCCGTACACTGCCGGTGGGCCGTGGGCCCCGCCGGGAATCTCCCAGCCGTGGCCCCGGGACGAATACCTCCGCGACGGCGGCGATAACGCTTCGCCCGTGGCGGTCGGCGACCAGTGGGAAATCAAAGGCCTCGAGCAGGAAGACTGCGTGGGCCACTTCGATACGCTCGACGGCCGAACGCTCGTCGAAGCGAGCAATCGGGTGTACATTTATAGTCCGCGTTTTGCCGCCGTCCGCAAGGTCGTCAGCCTCGTCTCGAACGATCAGTTCAACCGCGCCGCCGACGTGCATCTGCCCACCAAACTGGTCGGGCCCACGTCGACGCAGCCGGTCGCCAGCAGCAAGCAGAACCTCCAGGCGGATCGCCAAGTAGGCGTGAGGCTGGCCGGCAGCTTCCGCACCCGGTGGGGCGACGGCGTGATGTCGACGACGAACAAGGCGCGGGAGTTCGAGCAGGATTCTTTCAAGCCGTACGAAAACGTGAAGGCCATTCGCGCAGGCATCTTCGACGAGGCCGAGATGGCCCACCTGGCCCGCGGCGCTGCGGCCGCGACCGCCTGGACAAGCAAGCAGGCCGTGCAGGTCATCCTCGACCACCGGGCCGCCTCGGTCGTACTCAGCAATCAGGAACTCCAATCGTTCTTCACTGCAAATGAGCCGCCGGGTGACCCAAAGCTGCGGGTCATCAAAGTCGCCGACAATCAATTCGCCGAACTGGGCGAGGAAGTGGCGTTTACGATCCGCTTCGACAACGTCGGCAACCAGGTGATCGGCAACGTGACGATCGTCGACAACCTGACGACGCGGCTGGAGTACGTGCCAGACAGTGGCCAGTGCAGCCTCGACGCCCAATTCTTCACCGAGCCGAACGCGGGCGACTCGCTGGTGATCCGTTGCGAGATCGCCGACCCGCTGGAACCCGGCGCCGGCGGCATCATCCGCTTCCGCTGCGTGGTGCGGTAGCTGCTCGCCTTGCCAATCCACGCCCCGCATGTGATAATGCGTGTGCAGTCTTCATCCAGTGGGGAGCCCTGGCCCGTGCTTACCGACACTCATCCCGACGCTGAGAAAGTCCAGATCGAGTTGATTCGCAAGGCGAGCATTGCCGAGCGACTTGGAAAGATGCGATCGCTGACGGCGACGATGATCAACTTGTCCCGCCAGACAATTGCCAAGGCGAATCCAGAATTAGTAGGGCAGGAATTCGAACTGAAGTGTATCGAGTTGTACTACGGCAAAGAGTTGGCCGGGCAACTTCGCGATTATCTGAGCACTGGATAAAACCATGACACATTCCGATACTGTAGCAGCGATCAAGCCTGTCGTGGCGGAACTGGAACGTCTTGGGATTGCGTA
>JAUWWA010000178.1 GCA_030617125.1 Pirellulales bacterium
CGTGGAACGATTCTGCGAGACCACGGCGAAATTGCCGGCCGAGAAGCTAGTGGTGATTCCCAACGGCGTGGACCTGGCGAGATTCCCGGCCGGGCATCCGGCCGATCTGGCGTCTTTGGGGGTCGGCGCCGGCCGCCGTGTGGTGACGTGCGTGGGGCGGCTCGATCGGCAGAAGGGCCTCCCCTGGCTGATCGAGGCGGCCCAGACATGGCTTGGGCGATTGCCCGAGTGCGACCTGCTTCTGGTTGGCCGGGGGCCGCAACGGCGGACGTTCGAGCGGATGTGCCGCTGCGCCGGGATTTCCGAGCGGGTCCATTTCGCCGGATGGCGGGCGGACGTGCCCGAAATTCTCGCCGCCAGCGACCTCTTGGTGTTGCCGTCCGCCTGGGAGGGAATGCCCAACGCGGTCCTGGAGGCCATGGCGAGTGGTTTGCCGGTGGTCGCCACGGCGGTCGAGGGCGTCGAGGAACTGCTCGGCCCCGCCGCCAGTCGTCAGACGGTCCGCTACGGCGATTCGCAAGCCTTTGCAGACAAAGTAGTTAGGTTCATCGAAGACCGCGAGACCGCCGCCCAGTTAGGGCGCGAGAACCGGCGTCGGGCGGAAGAAAACTTCGATCTGACACGCATGGTCGACGCTTATCAGACCCTTTGGGAGGAGGTCGTGGCGACTTGAAACGCAGGCTGGAAAATTTTTTCGTGCCGCTTCGCCGACCGCCAATCGATGGAAGTTGTTTGATAGTCAGGGGCTACGGAAATTGGCACTGTCGGGGTAATGATTTTTGCACCGAAAACCGCCTTGTGTCTCTTGGCCGATCAGACTATTCTTGGGGATCAGTGGGGCTCCGTGGGGAAAGATGGTGAGCATGATGCTGCTGACGGGCACGTTTAGCCGCTCGCTCGACCAGAAGCTGCGAGTAGCGATCCCCAAGCGATTGCGAGCTTCGCTGAATTGTGCCCAGGGGGGAAACCTTTACGTTGCCCCGGGAACAGATCAGTCGTTGGCGTTGTACACAGAGGAGGAATTTGCGCGGCTGGCCGAGCGAGTGGCCGGCATGTCGCCTACGCGGCCCGATGTCCGCGCGTTCACGCGGGTTTTCTACACGCTCGCAGAGCGGGTAGAGTTGGACGGGCAAGGCCGCGTTCGCATCCCGCCGAAACTGGCCGAATTGGCCAAGCTGGACAAGAAAGTGGTGCTGCTTGGCGTCCAGGACCACCTGGAACTCTGGCCGCTGGAGCGGTGGGAGGCCTACCTGGCCGAGAAACAACCCCGTTACGACGAAATCGCCGAAACCGCATTTGGAGGTGGGGACCAAGGAAACTAGCAACAACAACCGTCCGATTGTTCGCCTTGCGGGGACGAGAACGCCGGCTTGCGGCCACCGGTCGGCGTGCTGACCTCACTAATGCGAGGGTGAGGCTCGTTCTTGCGAGTTGGGGGCAAGGATGCCCCCGCACTGCGAACATGCGGAGACCTATGTCGCCTTGTCGACGAGTCAGCCGCAGCACTCGACCTCGCCAGGGTCCATGGATGTTCCCGAGGTCGAGCGTTTTGTCGCCGACACGTTCAAATCACCAAACACATCCGAAACGTACTTGTCCCCTTTTGCAGCCGAAACACATCCGCAGCTTTCCACGTCGCGTCAACTCATCCGGCCTCTTCTCCCGCACCGGCCGAAGCGACATCACGAACCAACATGACCGATTCCTCACCGGCCCACGTGCCCGTCCTGTTGGACGAGGTCGTCGACTGGCTCGCGCCGCGCAGCGGTGCGGTGCTGCTCGACGGCACTCTCGGCGGCGGCGGACACACGGCGGCGCTGGCCGAGATTGCCGGACCGTCGGGGATGGTGATCGCACTGGATCGCGATCCGGCAGCCATCGCCGTCGCCCAACGGAACCTGGCGGCGTTGCCGGTGAAATTGGTCCACGCCAACTTTTGCGACCTGGGAGAAGTCCTCGAACAACTCGAGGTCCCGGCGGTCGACGGCGTGGTGTTGGATTTAGGTATTTCGAGCGGCCAATTGAGCGATAGCGAGCGAGGTTTCAGTTTTTCAGGCACCGGGCCGCTCGATTTGCGGTTCGATCCGACGGCCGGCGAGCCGGCCCGGCGGCTGGTGAACCGGCTCAGTGCCGAGCACCTGGCCGAGTTGATCTATCGGTATGGAGAGGAGCGATACAGTCGACGCATCGCGCGGGCGATCGTCGCGCGGCGCGAAAAGCAGCCGATCGAGACAGCGGTCGAACTGGCCGAGTTGGTTCGTCGTTGCGTTCCGCGCTCGCGGGGCGGCCGGCGGATCGACCCGGCGACGCGCACGTTTCAGGCATTGCGGATTGCAGTCAACGACGAGTTGAAATCGCTGGAGATCGCCTTGCGGCGGATTCCCGATTGCATGCGTCCGAAGGCAAGAATGGCCGTGATCAGTTTTCACTCGTTGGAGGACCGTCGGGTGAAACAGGCGTTTCGCGACGACAAGCGAATGGAGGTGCTCACGCGCAAGCCGATTCGCCCCGACAAAAAGGAAATCACCGAAAACCCTCGTTCCCGCAGCGCGAAACTGCGCGTCGCGGCGCGAGTGTAACAACTCAGAACGAGCAAACCCACCATCACGAAACCCTATTCGACACGAAACCCTATTCGGTAGCGAAACTTACTCGAGCAAGGAGGCTCAAGCATGCGCAAGGAAGCGAAAATCGGTCTGGCAGTGATCTTGGCGTTGTTGATCACCCTCGGCGTCGTGTTGGCAAGGCGACTCACCGGGCCGACCGACGGCCCGGCAGCGACGGCTTCGAGCGACCGCGAGAACACGGCCGCAGAGAAGGCCGATCCGGCCGCCAAGGGCACGAAGTCGAAGGCCCAAGCCGCCAAAAAGCCGACAGTCGTCGCCATGAAGACTGTCACCAACAAGTCGCCGAAACACTCCGGCGCCCAGTGGAGCGTCGTCTCCAACCGGAACGACACCGAGCAAACCGCTCGCGCGGCCAAGGCGCCGTTGCCCTCCTACATGCCAAAACCGACGCTGCCGACTGCGTCGACGTATCAGGGGGGATACGGCGCCGCCGCGCAGCAATCCACCGTGGCGAAACCCTGGCAGCAAAGCGGCACGGGCACGGCCGCGCCGCTCGGCGTCGCCCAAGTGCCCGATCCCTTCCAAAACCGCCAGGCGCAGATGCCCCCGGTCGACGGGCCGGTCAACCAGAATGCCGGCGGCCTGACACTGCTCGACGGGCCAACGCAGTCGCCCGTACAGTCGCCCATACGATCAGCACAAACGAGCCGTTACGGCTACAACCGCTCGTCCCCGGCGCAATACCCGTCGACCGACTCGACTGCTCAGCAGATGCCGTCCTACCAGCAGAACTCGCCTTACACTTACGGCGGACGCTCGAGGTACGGCGCCGGAAGCAGCGTTTCGCAGTACGGCGCGAAGAGCCTCCGCGCCCAGGACGGGACCTACGAGGTTCATCCCAACGACAACTACTGGATAATCTCGAATAAGCTCTACGGCTCCGGCGCGTACTTCAAGGCGCTGGCCGAACACAATCGAGGCAAGCTGCCGCAAGAGGACAAGCTGGCCGTCGGCGACGTCATCTCCGCCCCGGAAGTGTCCGAATTGGAAGAGCTGTACCCCGGGCTGTGCCCCAAGCCGAGCCGGCGCGACCTCGTCAAGCACCGGGCCTCGACCGTCAGCACCCACAGCATCTATGGCGGCGGGCGGACCTACACCGTCGAGGAAGGCGACACCCTGTTCGACATCGCTCGCTACGAACTCGGCAAGGCCTCGCGCTGGGTCGAAATCTACCAACTCAACCGCGACGTCCTCGGCGATGACCACGATTACCTCACACCGGGACTCAAACTCGCCTTGCCGAACAACGCACGCGCCGACAGCATCACACGCCGACCAGACGCCAGTTCCGGTTCGTACTATCAACGGTAGGCGAAAACCGTCAGCTATGAGTTGTCGGGTGTTAGGTTCTTGCGTTGAGAGTTTTTGTCAATTTCCGCGCATGTTCGTAGATATGAAACTACTTGTACGGTGAACCCTTGCTCAGTTTGGTTGCGGCTGAACGCCGCGTTATGAATCAGCGTGTTAGGGTTCAAAGATCGAGATTCGGAACTCGGGGTTCAGGATTCAAGCTGACGCCTGAAAGCTGACACCTGACGCCTGACACCTAACACCTTCCCATGAAAATCATCTCCGGCGGCCAAACCGGCGTGGATCGCGCGGCGCTCGACGCGGCGATCGCCTTGGGCATTCCGCACGGCGGCTGGTGTCCGCGCGGGCGAACGGCCGAAGACGGCCGAATTTCGTCGCGCTACAAGCTCCGCCAGACCGACTCGCCCGAGTACGCCGTGCGAACCGAGCGCAATGTGCTCGACGCCGACGCCACGCTCATTCTCTACCGCGGGCAGCTAAGCGGCGGCACCGAACTGACGCTACAGCTTGCCGAGCGTCACGGCAGAGCGTGCATGGTGGTCGACCTCGACGATCCGCCGCCGCCGGAGGCCGTCCGCCGCTGGCTCGACGCCAATCGGGTCGAGGTGCTCAACGTCGCCGGCCCGCGCGAGAGCCAAAGCCCGGGCATCGCCGCGCCGGCCGGCGCGTTCATCACACGGGTCGTTGAAGAAATTGCGGATCAAACCGAGGCCGGGTAACTCAAACGGCGGTCTGGCGGCGTTCGTCAAGGACATGCCGCTTCTGTGAATCACCCGTCAGGCCGGTGGGACAGGCGCCGCATCACCCGTCGACCGCCACTTTAACAACGGCCTTGTGAATCGGACCCCGACCTGCCAGCGGGGCGTGTGCGTCTTCGGGATAGAAGATAGCAAAGGCGCCGGGCGAAACCGCCAGCCACGTTGCTGGCCGGTCCAGGAACAACTCCACGTCTTTCTCCGCATCGTACGGCGACGAGACTCGCCGGCAATCTGAAATCGGCAACCAACCGATGCAGTCCTCTGCGCTGATCACAAACTGGATATCAATGTAGCGGCGATGCGCTTCCAACAGCGATTTCTCGGGCCCCCGCCCTTGACCGCGCGACACGATCGCAAAGAGGCGTTTGCCGGCGGCTTCGCATTCCTGCGTCGTGCGGACGTGGCCCAACTGCCGGATGGGCGACACGAAATCGACGGCGAACGC
>JAUWWA010000137.1 GCA_030617125.1 Pirellulales bacterium
CCAGCCATTCAGGCCGCTATGCCGCGACAGGGTCGGCCCCCTCATCGGGGGAATCGGACTTGACTTGGTGTAGCCGCCGGTAGAGATCGCACCGTGAGAGCAGTTCCTCGTGCGTGCCGACGTCCAGGATCGTCCCCGACTCCATCACCACGATCTGATCGGCCAGCCGGAGCACGCTCGTGCGATGCGTGATGATCACGGCGGTGCGGTCGCGGATAAACTCCTCGAGCACCTGCTGGATCATCCGTTCGCTCTCGGGGTCGACCTGGCTGGTGGCTTCGTCGAGGATAATGATGGCCGGGTCGCGGAGTATGGCCCGGGCCAGCGCGATTCGTTGCCGCTGACCGCCGGATAGCCGCCCGCCCATCGCACCGGCGAGTGTCTCGTAGCGGTCGGGTAACTCGTTTTCGATGAATTCATGGGCGTGTGCCCGTTTGGCCGCCGCGATCACCTGCTCGCGCGTTGCAGTGAGCGATCCGTAGCGGATGTTGTTGAAGATCGTATCGTTGAACAGCAGCGTTTCCTGGGTGACGATTCCGATTTGGCGCCGCACGTCGCGCAGGCGCGCGTCGCGAAGCGAAATACCGTCTATGCGGACGGTGCCGGCCGTGGGATCGTAGAAGCGGGGGATCAAGTTCACCAGCGTGCTCTTGCCGCAGCCGTTAGGGCCCACCACCGCGATCGTCCGCCCGAAGGGAATCCGCAGGTGGATATCGTTCAGGACCGGCTGGTCGTCGCGGTAGGCGAAGTCGACGCCGTCGAAGACGATGTCGTGCCGGTGTCGCCCAAGCGTGACGGGTTGTTCGGACTCCTTGATCTGGGGTTCGCGATCGAGCCGGGTATAGATCCGCTCGCTGGCGGCCGCCGCGCGTTGCAGCCGGGTGAACACGTCGGCGAACTTCCGCATCGGGTCGGCCGCTCCCGCCAGCAGCCCGTAGAACATCAAGAGCGCCCCGATACTCAGCGGTCTCGCGCTCATGCGAATGCCCAGCAAGTGCGTTTCGTTCGACAGCACCAGGTATGCTCCGGCCAACAGCGCCAGGCAAATAGTCACGATTCCCATTACTTCGGTGATCGGCCGGGAGAGGGAGTCGTATCGGGCGATGCGCATGGCTTTCTTGTAGTATTGCTTGCTTCGGCGGTGGAAGTGGTTGCGTTCCCGGCGTTCGTTGGTGAAGGCCTTGACGATTTTCACGGTGCGGAAGGTCTCTTCCAGGGTGGTGTACATTTCGGCCATCTCTTCCATGGCGCGGCGGTTGGCGCGCTTGAGCATCTTGCTGAGCCAATGGATCAGCATTGCGGCCACCGGGGCGACGATCAGCGAGAGCAGCAGCAACTGCCAGCAGATCAGCGCGGCGCCGACCAGGCAGGCGACCATCTTCAGCGGCTCGCGGACCAACTTGCCGAACATCGCCTCCAGACCGTGGGCCACGTTCTCCATGTCGTGCGTGAAGCGGCTCATCAGGTCGGCGGTGCCGTCGTTCGAGAAGGTGGCCAAGTCCATTCGCAGCGTGCGGCGATAGAAGAGCGTCCGCAAGTTGAACGTGCTCAGTTGCGCCAGGCGCGCTGCCAGGATGTTCTGCCCCATGAGAAACAGGTCCTTGACGATCGTGCCCAGAAGCAGCAGGCCGGTAATCAGGGCGAGCGTCTGGAAGGAGTCGTTGGGCAGATATGCGTTGATGTACGGTCTCAGCCGCCGGTAGGCCTGCTCGGCCTCTTGCTCGGCAACGATACGCGACGTGGCGATGGCGATTTTGGCTCGCACGTCGCGTTGCTGCTCGAGGGGGATATCGGCCAGTTGCCGCTCGAGCTGTTCCACCCGCTCGGTCGTCTCGACCACGGTCCGCTGCGAGCCGTCGATCTCTTCGTCGATCCATTCCTGGAGCGACTGGCCCTTGAAGACGACCTCGACGAACGGGTAGACGGCGCCGATATTCGCACCCCATAGAACCGCCACGGCCAACGCGCAAATGGCCGATCCGGCAAAGGTGAACTTGTAGTGAAATGCCAGGCGGAGCACCCGTGAGAAGCTCTTCATCAGCGGTCCATACGTGGAAATCGGCGTCGGTGTGCCGGCTCGTATCGGGCGGAGCCGGCGTTGTGGGGGGTTGTCGGGGTCTTTTAGCAGATTTCACCACCAGGGCCAATATCGACATTGGCGTATGTGCGCGGGGGGGTGGCTGGTGGCCGAGTGCAACGAAGCCCCAGGGCTGGCCGCGCTGGGGCATCGCTTCGCTTTGCCCCAGCCACCGATGCCACTCGCAAGCCGTTGCGGCATAAGCGTTTACGCTATCCCAGTTTCTCGATCCGCTCGAGGACCTCCGCGTGGCTGAACTCCCGATCGGTCGGCAGGATCACGTAGCACGCCTGCTCGCCGCAGCAGTCGATGATAATCTGCACGTCGTTCGGGGCGGCGAAACCCTCGGGGCAGGGGTCGTGACCGTTGATGAGCACCTTGGCGCCGAGTAGCTCGGCGAAGGCCCTGGCGTTCTCCGAGCGGTAATCGCGCCCCCAGACGAGTTGGAAGACGCCGGTCCGCTCCAGGTAGTCGCTCTCTTCCAATTCACGGGTGAAGACCGACTTGTCGAACTTCTGCGTGTCGACGTTTTCCGGCAGGCTGTGGGAGATAAACACTCCGCCGGGCAGACGCATGGCCAGCGGGCAACTCCGCAAGAACGCGAAAAACGCCTCCCGGACCTTCTCGATGGCCGGGCCGTACATCTGCTGCAATCCCAGCCGAAAAAGCAGGTTGAGCATCTGTTTGTTCTTTTGGATCGGGTAATCGGTCAGCTCGGCCAGTTCATGGTTGCCCAGAATGAAGTGAACCCGGTCGGGATACTTGGCCTTCAACTGGGCGACGTCCTCCAGCATGGTGTGCGACATACACCCACCGTTTTGCGGATACGTCGGCCCGCCGTGGCACACCTCCTGCAGCAGCAGATGTCGCCGCGGATTGCTGTCCAATGCGGCGGTTTTCTTGATCAGGTTGAAGTTCCGCCTGTGGCCGTGCAAGTCGCCGGTGACCATGACCTCCTCGGCCAACTCGGGAGTCAAGATAATGATGTTTCCCTCCAGGCCCGGCGTTTGGCGGCTGGCCTCGGTGGCTTTGGCGTAGGTGTCGATGACGTTCTCGATGTAGGCAATCGACGCAACCATGATCACTCAACCGTATCAGCTTCGCGGCTGGCAAAAAAGGGGATATGCCGTCTCTTGCCCCGCTGTCGGGCTCAGAAAACAAGCGAGCCCCCTCGTTGGGGGCATGAAAGCGCCGGTTCTGACGATTTTCTGAATTCTGACGGTTGTCGGACCGATGGTTTTGGTAGGAGTAGATAGAAAAATAACTGCTCGCGAAAAGGATTCCTCAGACATGAAAAGCGTCTTCATAACGCTTGCGGGTGTTGTGGTCCTATCCGTGGTGACTGGTTGTTGCTGTCCGCTCGGCCCGTGCGGCGCCGGGTCATCCGGCGGAGCTTGCGCCGGCGCACCGGAAAACGGCGCAAGCTACGCGGCGACCGGGGCGATCACCTATCCCTACTACACCAGCCGCGGACCGCGCGACTTCCTCGCGACCAACCCCCGGAGCATCGGCCCGTAGGTCGCTTGCACCACCCGCCAATACGCTCTTGCGCCGGCCGGGCTCCCATCGTGGTGGATCCGGCCGTTTTCGTTTGCCCGGCATTTTCTTGGACGCCCTCGCGCCAAGATGCCTCTTCTCCTCAATCGGCCTTGTTTCGGCATGCGAGCCTTCCTATACTGCCGCACCCGCAAATGAAGGCAAGCGAGGAAACAGGCTACTTTTGGGGCCCCTGTTGCATGTGCGACGCGAATCCGTGCGGGCGAAAAAAGTAGCATGTCCCCCTATTCGATGGAGGAACCCAAATGGTCGGTAATCGTTCTCGAAACATCCGTCGGCCGGCAAAACGGCTCGGCAAACGGCTGGCGGCGGTCCTCGGCGGCCTAGCTGTGGTGGCTGCTTGTGTTGTCATCCGGTGCTATTGGGGAGCGGAGTCGGCCAGCGCCGATCCGCCCCGGCGTGCAACTTCTCGAACGACCACGCGCACGACCGCTCGCAACAGCGTGGCGCGAACCAAACGGGGCACATCGGCAAAAGCGGAGAGCACCGACAAGCGACTGCGAGTCGTCGCCGTGGTCAACCGGCGGCAGATCACCCGCGAGGAGCTTGGCCGCGAGTGCCTGCGCCATTACGGCAACGAGTTGCTGGAGAGCCTGGTCAACAAGCACCTGATCGCCCAGGAGTGTCGCCGGCGTGGGATTTCGGTCACCCGCGCCGACGTGAACGCCGAGATTGATCGGATGGCCAAGCGTTTCGGGCTGCCGACCGAGCAGTGGATGAAGATGCTCAAGCAGGAGCGCGGAATCAATCCGGCCCAATACGCCAGCGACATCGTGTGGCCCACCCTGGCTTTGCGGCGGTTGGCGGGCAAGCAGTTGACGGTGACCCGGCAGGAGTTGGTCAAGGCGTACGAGACGAAATACGGCCCGTCGGTTCGCGCACGGCTGATTGCCTGTAAGGACCCGGAAAAAGCGAAGCGGCTGCGTGCCGCCGCGGTGGCCGATCCCGACGAGTTCGGCAACCTAGCCAAGGACCACTCGGAAGACACGCCCAGCGCCGCCGCGAAGGGCCGCATCCAGCCGATTCGCAAGCACGGCAGCTACGAGCAGATCGAGCAGGCGGTGTTCAACATGGCCGACGGCGACATTTCGGAGGTGATACAGGCCGGCGGGCAGTATGTAATTCTCAAGCGCGAGGGCCTGTTGCCCGGGGCCAAGTTCGTCGACTTCGAGCAGGTTGCCCCGCGGCTCGAAGAGGTCATCCGCGACGGCAAGCTGCGCAAGGTCGCCAGCGAAGTCTTCAAGCAATTGCAGAAGAACGCCGAAATCCAAAACGTCTTGAATGATCCGAAAGCGAGCCGGGCCATGCCGGGCGTGGCGGCCGTGATCAACACCCATCGCATCACCATCGCCCAACTGGCCGAAGAATGTATCAAGCGGCACGGCGTGAAAGTGCTCGAGGGGACCATCAACCGCAAGCTCCTCGAACTGGCGTGTGAAAAGCGCAACATCACGGTCAGCCAGGAGGAGATCGAGCAGGAGATCCTCCGCGCGGCGTCGGTTTCGGTCAAGCCAAAGCCGGACGGATCGCCCGACGTCGAGGCCTGGTTGAAGCTGGCCACCGAGAAGCAGGGCGTCTCTGAGGAGGTGTACCGCCGCGATTCGGTCTGGCCGTCGGTGGCGCTGAAGAAGCTGGTCGGCGACACCGTGGAGGTCACCGACGATGATCTGCGCAAGGGCTACGAGGCGAACTACGGCCCGAGGGTGCGATGCCGGGCGATCGTGCTGAAAAATCTCCGCCGCGCCAACAAGGTGTGGGAGATGGCCCGGGAGACCCCCACCGTCGAGAATTTCGGCGACCTGGCCGAGCACTATTCGGCCGAGTTGGGCAGTCGGGTACTGCGCGGTGAAGTGCCGCCGATCAAGAAGCACGGCGGGCAGCCCGTGCTGGAGAAAGAGGCGTTCGCGCTGAAACCGGGTGAGCTGTCCGGCGTGATCCAGGCGGGGGAGTTCTACATCATCCTGTTCTGTGAAGGCTACACGAAGCCGGATGAGGTCGCTTTCGAGGAAGTCCGCCCGTATATCTACGAGGACATCCACGAAAAGAAGCTACGGCTTGCGATGGCGAAGTACTTCCGGCGTTTGCAGGAGAGCGCCACCATCGACAACCACCTGGACGGCACCACCCGCCGCCCGAAGAAGAAGCCCGCCGGCCCGCAGCCGCCGGCACATCTGCCGACGCTGCGACAAGTGTCTGGAACATAGCGACCGATCATCCGTTACGCGCGAC
>JAUWWA010000170.1 GCA_030617125.1 Pirellulales bacterium
TCGCCTTGACCGTCTCGTCGCTGAGCCCCAGGCGATAAACGCCTTCGATTGACAAGCCGGTTCCTTCGGCCAGTCGGGCGATTCGCTCGGCAAGTTCCGGCTCGTCGAGTTTCTCGACCTTGTAGAACAGCGGCAGGATCAGCACCGGCGCGAGCCGCCCGAGCAGCATGCTCACCAGGAAGAACGCGCCGGCCGCCACGAGCCACCAGTACGGGCCGGTCGTCCAGATCAACCAGTAAAGGCCCAAGATCAGCACGGCGCCCAGCACCGCCGCCAGCGCGTTGCGCTTGGCGTACCGCCACAACCAGCCGCCGAACGTCTGCGTGCTCAGGCCGAATCGGTGCTCCAGCACGTGGCCCGAGTACAGCGAAAGCGGAAACGACACGCAGATGTGCACCGCCATGATGACCAGAAACAGCACGACCAGCCGCAGCGACCAGAACTTCTCCATCATCGGGCAGGTGCTTAGCCAGGCGTCGATCGGCCGGGCCAACAAAAACGCCATCACCGCCAGGTACGCGACATCGAGGGCTTTGTCGGCTAGCGCGCAGATCAGTTCCATCCGGCCGTAGCGCTTCGCCTCGGCCAGTTGGTCGTCGGTCATGCCGGCCACACCAGTGGGTTCATCAAGGGTGTCCATCTACTTTGGTCTTGTGGTGCGTATGGGCATGGAGAATCGACGTGGAGACCCATCGATGGCTATCAGTTTGGTTCAACCGCTATTATATCGCACGGCGGCCGGAGAGTCCACCTCGGCCGATCTCTACTATGCGATCAGCGCCTTGCGCACCGCCTCCAAGTCGACCCCGAGCGTTTCCCGGACCAGCTTGCATAGTGTCGGCAGATCGCCCTGGACGTGGATCGTGCGATGGCAGTGCACGACGACTCGCCGGCGCCGAGTTCCTTGGCGGGCGAGAGGGATTCGATCTCGTAGAACGCACCGAGTTGGCTGCCCGTCTCGCTCGGACCGTCGTTGTACGCATTGGCCACGTCGCCGACGTACGGTCGGGCCAGCGGCAGTTCCCACATGTTGTTCATGTAGTTGTGCCCGGTCGGGTCGTCCGGCATGGTGAACTGGGCGATCGTCAACACGCCCCCACGGAAGTCGATCGATCCGAGCACGTTGCGGGCGCGCCGCTGGGAAGTGCCGATCTTCGAGCGGAAGTTCGCGTCGGCGTTGAACAGCACGGCCTCGGGGAGGATTTTCAGCCGCTCGGGCGGAACTTCGCCGAAGTAGTCGCTCTTGACGACCGGGCCCAACGCCGCTTCCTCGCCCGGCTTGTACGGCACGATCGTCACCGTCTCCGGCCCGGCGTTGAGCATGCTCAGGATCCAGATCGACACCAATCCCGTCTCCTTGGTCATGGGCTTGCCGCGGTTGGTGATCTTGTTGCGGGTCTCGTAGGCGACCATCTTCACATTGCCCGCGCCGACCGTCTCGGCAACTGCCTCGCCGAACAACGCCTTAAGGTCGTCGGCCCGCAAGAGCCGAACGTCGCGGGTTACGTCCAGGCGGAAATCGGTGCCCGAGGCATTGCGCAACTTCATGGCAGTGGTCATTCGACAGTGGTCGTTTGCGCTGGAGACGACTTTCCACGCCCCTTCGTTCAGCGCCGGCGAGGTGAACCAGTTGCTGATGTTCTGCTTGGCGCCCGGCTTGAACCACAGACTGAACTGCCCGCCCTCGGGTGAGAGCCACAAGCGTTCTTCGCCTCCATAATTATTTAAGTGCGGATCGTGCCTGGCGGCTTCAATGAAGTCGGTGCAAACGAAGCCGAAGCTTGCACCGTCCATGCCGCCGCAAGTCGACGTCATTACCCGGCCCTGGTACGCCGGACAGATGGCCACCCGGGCGTTGCCGTCGTCGGTCAATTCGACCACGCTGGTGTGCTTGGCCAGAAATGCTGTTGCTGCACGATACGACATCTGATCGCCTTTCGCTCTTGCCCGTTCACCGCCAACTCCGGCTGCCGCCACTACGATCGCGGCGGTGGCCCGGCATAGCCATCGCATGGGCATGATTCCGTGGTAACTCAACATCCCAAGCTCTTCGTCGAGCAGCCCCGGACGCCAACCGACAGCGTCCCGTCTGCCCAGTATCTCATCCGGATGACCCGGCGACAACGCCCCCGCGTCTATTTCCTCGTCCTCACGCTTGGCGTGGGAACGGGGGCACTCAGAAGCGCGAGTGGGGCGCATCGCGCAAACGGCGGTGTGCACCCCTTGTCCGTGCGTAGCCCGCCTGTATACTTGACATCCCGGTTTCAAGCCTGGAATTGCCTATGCCCCCCCTTCAACCCTGGATGAAACTCGTTCTCCGCATCGCCGGGGTGTTCAACCTGGTGGCCGGGGCAAGTATGTGCACGCTCTACCACGAAGGTTACAAGATGCTGGGCGTACCCAAGCCCGAACTGATCCTGCCCGTGCAGGTGATGGGCATCCTGGTGGCGTCGTTCGGCGTGGGTTATCTGCTGGTGGCGGCCAATCCGATCGAGAACCGCAACGTGCTTCTGCTCGGGTTCCTCAGCAAGGCGATCAGTTCCGTCGTGGCGCTTTGGTACGTGGCCATCGGTCAACTGCCGCTAGGGTTCGCCGCCGTCGTTTTTTTCTCCGACGTCATCTACCTGCCGCCGTTTTTTGTCATCATGCGGCGGCTGTATCGGCTGGCGGCGGCTTCATGAAGCAACTTTGCGGGCGCAACCACCGGTTACGGTTTTGTGTTAGGGATCGAATCGTCGCAGCCGGCCGGCCAGGCGCTGCGGTGTTGAAGTTGCGTCGCTCTGGGGCGCCGCCGGCTCCAACGCCAAGAGGTCGTCGACCATTACCTGGACGTCGTTGGTGACGTTCGACAGCCGCATCAGCCAAACCGATTGGAACAGCCCAGTCGAGTCGAACAACTCGCCCTGAAAACAAGCGATGATCGTCGAGGCGATCTGGCGGTTGAGATCGGCGTTGGGGCTCGTCGGAGAGAGTCCTCGCCGGAAGGCCGCGCGAACCGACGCCAACACGAGCGGCCAGGCGTGCCGACCGCCTTTCAGGTGGCTTTGATACTGCAAATCCTCGGCGAATTCTTTCGCCCGGTCCGGGTCGACGGCGAACTCGCCGACGTCGTGCAGCCCGGCCAGGTAACCGATCAACAAATCGGTCCATCGCTCGGTGCGTCGCCGCAGATGGTTGAGCTTCACCGCCGCTTCGGCGTCGATGCCCGGGCCGCGGACGAGCAGCGTCAACACGCGGTGCCGGGCTTCCATGTGCCCGACCAGCACGCTCCGCGCGATCGGTTCGGCAACGTCCGTGCCGTGATGCCGATCGTAGGCGCACATCACGGCGGTCCACACGCGGGTAAGCATTTCGCCGGTGAGAATTTCCTCGAGCACGCCGCGCACCGCCGGCCATTGGGCGCGGCGCCACGGCGCGTCGTGCCGTGCAGCCTCGGAGCCGAAATGCTTCAGACTGCGGTGCCAGCGGTCGAGCCGGCACTTCGACGCGGTCCAATATTGCTCGATGCCGGTGGTCGAGAGCTGCCGCGTCCGCCGGACCAGGACCGGCCCGTGGGCAGAGACAATGGCGGCGAGTTCGACAAGTTCACGAGCGTGCATATCACCGTCACGTTTAGCGGCCGTCGGCACGATGGCCCAAAAGGCGTTCGGCCACCGGGAAAGCCCGAGGGGACCAAGGCTCTCCCGGCGCCGTCCGCAATGAGGATACCCTAAAGAGCAAACGGGGTGCCGAAGCGGCCCGGGGTTGGCTGACAGGTGGCGGCAAGCGTTGCAAGTGATTGCCTGGAAGGGGTTTAGGGCGATTTACCGGACGCCGCGGCTCGACGCGTCGACGTGCCCCATGATGCCCCGCCGCAACGGCCTATGAATACTGAATACTATGAATAATCCGGGCTAAGTGTCGGCCGGCGGCGCCGCAAAAAGCGCCTGCTTCGTCGCATGCAGCGCATCCGGCTGCCCGGTCGCCTTAGCCGCGTCGTCGGTGAGTTTCACCACCGGCGCACGGTTGATCGTGGCCAGCTTGATGACGATGTTCAGCGCGTCACTGCCCGCGAAGTCGTTCGTCAGGTTCGTTCCGATGCCGAACGCGCAGCGGATCCGCTCGCCACAATACCTTTTCAACTCGACGGCCATTTCGGCATCCAGGCCGTCGCTGAAGACGATGGTCTTTGTCGCCGGATCGATGCCAAGTTTCACGTAATGCTCGATTATTCGATCGGCGAACTCCAGCGGGCAGCCGCTATCCTGGCGCACCCCGTCGTAGAGGCGCGCGAAGTGAGCATCGAAATCATCGAGGAAAATCCCGGTGGTGTAGGTATCGGTCAGTGCGACCCCCAGTTGTCCCCGGTAAACCTTCCGCCATGCTTCCAGGGCGCGGCGGTTCACGTGCCGCAGGTCGGCCAGTACGGCATGGGCCATGACCCATTCGTGCGCCATGGTGCCGATCGGTTGCACGCCGTGCCGGTGCGCCAAGTGCACGTTGCTGGTGCCGACGAACCCGGGATTGTCGCAGAGCACACCGACCACCAGATCCTGAATCGCAAAGCTGCGGCGTCGGCGGGTGCCGAAGTCGGCCAGCGCGCACCCAGCCTGCTGAAGCGTGCGGCTCTTGGCTCGGATCTTATCGAGCTGCCCCTGTTCGGTCCAACCGGTATCCACATGCCGGCCGTGCAGTTCGCTGATCAACGCCAGCAGCGGCACCTCCCAAAGAATCGTCCGATGCCACGGCCCGCGGATCGTGATCGACAAAGCGCCCCCGTCGTCCAGCCGTGCGTCGACCTCACTCGGGTCATAGCGATAGCCGGCCAGATGCTCCAGGTACGCCGGCTTGAGATACGGGCATCGGCGCTCGAGAAACGTCTGCTCGTCACGCTGCAACTGCAAATCGGCCATCTCGCCGATCGCTTCGAGCAATACGGCGAAAAACTCGTCGTTGAAGCGATCCGACGGCCGCCGATTGATGAACTCGTAGCTTACCTCGGCGTCTGGATAAAGCGCCAGCACGGCGTGCTGCATCGTGAACTTGTAGAGGTCGTTGTCGATGAGCGACGTAATCACCGGCCGTGTCCCTGCTCTAGCGGTCTGTCGCAGCTTAACTGTCATGTTTAGCGGGGCCGCAACGCGGCCCGTGATATACCCAAGACGGCCATAATCTGCGGTTTTAGCACGGCTGACCAAAACCGTTTTACCGACAACGATAGCCAACACACCCGCAATTTATTTGTCAGGTATGCCCGTGTCAATCGCCAGACTCCGAA
>JAUWWA010000420.1 GCA_030617125.1 Pirellulales bacterium
CAACCCGCAGGGCTGGCAACTCGACATCGAAGGGGCCGCGTTTCCACGGCTCGACATGGAGAACGGCCGCGACCTCGTCTCGGCCGATTTCCGATTCGGCATTCCCCTGACTTCACGCAAAGGCCCGTGGGAAACCAAGTTCGGCTACTACCATCTCAGCTCGCACCTGGGCGACGAGTACATGGAAACCCATCCGTCGGTGCAGCGAATCAACTATGCGCGGGACTGCTTGGTGTTGGGCGTCGCGCTGACGCCGCATCCCGACCTGCGGCTGTATGCGGAGACGGCCTGGGCGTTCTATATCAACGGCGGTAGCAAGCCGTGGGAGTTCCAGTTCGGCATCGACTACAGTCCGGCCGAGCCGTCGGGATTTTGTGGCGGCCCGTTCTTCGCCGTCAACGGCCGGATCCGGGAGGAAGTCGACTACGGCGGCAACTTCACCGTCCAAACCGGTTGGCAATGGCGTGGCGAGTCCGGCCACCTCTTCCGCCTCGGGATGCACTACTTCAACGGCATGAGCGACCAATATCAGTTCTTCGACCAGTTCGAAGAGCATATTGGCGTGGCGCTGTGGTATGACTACTAGGACATTCCAACTTGCCCGCCCGGGCACGGTCCAGTATACTTCAATCAGACTATCCCCCCTGACGAATGACAACTCGCGTCATTGGCGGGCCGCTCTTGCGGCGGCCGGTTTCTCTGTTGCAAGATCCCCTCGGAGGTTTATCCATGGCCCGGCGCTTTCCTTGGTTGGTGTTGGTATTACTGTTGCTCGGCGGCAGCGTGGCCGCCGCCGCGACGGCCGAGAAATCTCCCCCGCCGAAGCAGGACGATTACGAACTGTACAAGCTCTTGGTCGACACGCTCGACCACGTCGAGCGGAGCTACGTGAAGGAGATCGACCACCGCGAACTGATCGAAGCGGCCATCGACGGCATGCTCGATAAGCTCGATCCCTACTCGACCTACATCAAGCCCGAACAGATCGATCGTTTCCGCACCATGGTCGAGAGCGAGTTTGGCGGCATCGGCATCCAGATCTCCATGGACGCCGGGAAGTTGACGGTCATCAGCCCGCTGGTCGGCACGCCCGCCTATCGCGCCGGAGTGCTCGCCGGCGACCGGATCGTCGAGATCGACGGCAAGAGCACCGACGGCGTCTCGCTCGACGAGGCCATCCGCCGGCTGAAGGGCAAGACCGGCACCAAGGTCACGCTAACGCTCCTGCATCCAGCCGCCACGGAGAACGTCAAGATCGAGATCACCCGCGAGAAGATCCACGTCGATACCGTGCTGGGCCATCACCGCAACGACGATGACGCCTGGGACTTCATGCTCAACGACGACGAGCACATTGGTTACGTCCGCGTGACCGCTTTCAGCCGCGACACCACCCGTGAAATCCGCAAGGTCCTCAAGCGGTTGCAAAAGGATAGACTCCGCGGGCTGATCCTCGATTTGCGATTCAACCCGGGCGGGTTGCTCACCTCGGCCGTCCAGATCAGCGACCTGTTCATCCCGAAAGGCCGCATCGTCAGCACCCAAGGCCGCAACAGCCCCGAGCGATCCTGGGACGCCAAGAAGGAAGGCACGTTCGACGACTTTCCCATGGTCGTCCTGGTCAACCGTTACAGCGCCAGCGCCAGCGAAATCGTCTCTGCCTGTTTGCAGGACCACAAGCGGGCGGTCGTCGTCGGCGAGCGGTCTTGGGGCAAGGGAAGCGTCCAGAACCTGATCGAACTGGAGAACGGCCGCAGCGCGCTGAAACTGACCACCGCCGCCTATCATCGCCCCAGCGGGAAGAACATCCATCGTTTCAACGACGCGAAAGACGGCGACGAGTGGGGAGTGATGCCCGACGAAGGCTTCCGCATTAAGCTCGACGATGCCGAGATGTTGAAGCTCATCCACGACCGGCGGCGGCGCGACATCATTCGACCGAACCATACCGGTGAGAATCCGGACGACGCGGCGGCCGAAGAGTCCGGCGAACCCGCCAAGAAGCCCGAAAAGATCGAGAAGTTGCAAAAGACTGACGAGCCGCCCTTCGTCGATCGCCAGTTGCAGAAGGCCCTGGAATATCTTACCAGCGAACTGGCCCGGGCGGACGCAGCGGTGGAGGATAAACGATGAATTATGAGTGCAGCACGCCGGAGAAATAGCGCCGCCGTCCGGAGCCCGTCTCCAGCAGCAGCGCCCCGTCCGGGGCAATGCCGGCGCAGCGGCCGGTAATCGATCGGCTCCCCTGTTGAAGCTTCAACGTGCGGCCGTGTTGCAGACACAACTCGTCGGCTCGGGCGGCGATGCGCTGCGGCGCCGAGTGCAGCAGGGCGATGCCGTTGTCAAGATGCCCGAGCAACGCCACCAGGATGTCCGTCTGGTCGTGCGGCTTGCCGGCGAGTTCCAGCAGCGTCGTGGCCGTGTCGCG
The DNA here is from genome assembly GCA_030617125.1 of Pirellulales bacterium. Classification (GTDB taxonomy): domain Bacteria; phylum Planctomycetota; class Planctomycetia; order Pirellulales; family Thermoguttaceae; genus JAUWWA01. Next base: position 2,429 of record JAUWWA010000420.1, read on the forward strand.
CAACGCCTCCGGGGCGTCGGCCAGCGAATTGTTCGTGTTCACACCGATGCCCAGGATGGTCCGCCCCTCGGGCAGCACCTCGACGAGCACGCCGGCCAGCTTACGTCCGGCGGCCAGCACGTCGTTGGGCCAATGGATGCCCACCGTGTGGTCCGGCAACAGCGGCGCGGCCGTCTCGACGACGGCCACGGCGGCCGCCAGCGAAATCAACGGAGTGCGGCGCCGACCGACTCGGACCGTCTCGGCGTCCAACAGCAGGCTCATCGCGAGGCTGCCGCGGCCGGTCCACCATCGATTGCCGCCTCGGCCGCGTCCGGCCGTCTGCCGATCGGCCACGACAAGCAGCGGCAGCGCGCCGGGCGTCTCGCCCGCCCGCCGGCTCGCCAGATCGTTGGTCGAGGTCAG
>JAUWWA010000007.1 GCA_030617125.1 Pirellulales bacterium
CCTTGTGCAGCGTGTCGGCATCCTCCTCGATGATACGTTGCAACGCCTCGGCGAAGGCGTCGAGCGTCGCCTTGCTCTCGGTCTCGGTCGGCTCGATCATCAATGCCTCGCGGACGACCAGCGGGAAGTAGGCCGTCGGCGCGTGGAACCCATAGTCCAACAGCCGCTTGGCGATATCCATGGCCGAGATGCCCTTGTCCGCCTTCAGCTTCGCCGCCGAGGCGACGAACTCGTGCATGCAGCGGTCGCCATGTGGGACGGGCACCGCGTGGTTCAGCCGGGCAAGCAGGTAGTTGGCCGCGAGCACCGAGTTTTCGGCGACGCGCCGCAGGCCTTCGCCGCCGTGCGTGAGGAGGTAGCAGTACATGCGCACGAGCACGCCCGTGTTGCCGAAGAAACTCCGCACGCGGCCGATCGACTTCGGGCGGTCACCGTCGAGCCGATAGCCGCCGCCGTCCTTCACGACGGTCGGTGTCGGCAGAAACGGCGCGAGCTTCTCGGCCACGGCGATCGGCCCGGCGCCGGGGCCGCCGCCGCCGTGCGGGCTGCCGAACGTCTTGTGCGGATTGTAGTGCATCAGGTCGGCGCCGAAATCGCCGGGTCGGGTGATTCCGAGGATCGCGTTCATGTTGGCCCCGTCGAGATACACTAGCCCGCCAACGTCGTGAATCATCCGCGTAACTCGCGCGATCTCAGGTTCAAACAACCCGAGCGTGTTCGGGTTGGTGACCATCAGCACGGCCGCCTGCTCGTCGAGCTTCGCCGCGAGGTCATCCAGGTCGATGAACCCCCGCTTGGTGCTTTTGACCGGCATGGCCCGAAAGCCGGCCATCGCGGCGCTGGCTGGGTTGGTGCCGTGGGCGCCATCGGGGATCAGCACCACCGAGCGTTGCTCGCCAAGGTCGCGGAAGTAGGCCGCCGCGACCAACAGCGAGGTCATCTCGCCGTGGGCACCAGCCGCCGGTTGAAGCGAAACGGCCGGCAGGCCCGCTATCTCGGCAAGCATCTCCTGTGACTCGTAAAGCAACCGAAGCATTCCTTGCACGGTGGATTCCGGCTGGTAGGGGTGCAGATCGGCCATGCCGGCCACGGCGGCAAGCCGCTCGTTCCGCTTGGGGTTGTACTTCATCGTGCAGGAGCCCAGCGGATAGAAGTGCGTGTCGACCGACATGTTCATCGCCGAGAGGTTGACGAAGTGGCGCACAACGTCCGGCTCGGCCAGTTCCGGCAGCGGCGGCGGCTCGGCGGCGACAGCCCGGCGCGGCAACAGCTCGTCGATGGGCCGCCACGGCACGTCGCACTCCGGCAGCCGCACACCCCGGGACCCGGGTTTCGATTGTTCGAACAGCAGTTTGGTCGCTTGTGTGTTTTGCATGTCGTCGCGGGATCTCCGTTGTGGCGCTATTTCCGCCGCCACCAGCGGCGGCTCTACATGAGAGAAGATACCAGCCGGTCCATTTCTTCCTTCGTACGCTTCTCGGTCACCGCCACGAGAAAACAATCGGCCAGTTCGCCGTACCATTGCCCCAACGAGACCCCGGCGAAGATGCCTTGGCGGCGGGCCGATTCCAACAGCTCATCCACGTTACCGTCGCTTGTGCGAAGCACGAACTCCTTGAAGGTTGGCCGGTCGAACGCCAAGGAGAGCGACGCCCCCGCCGTAACCCGGTCGGCCGCGTAGCGCGCCTTTCGTAGGCACAGTTCGGCCACATGGCGCATACCGTCGGGCCCCATCAACGCCAGATACACCGCCGCCCGAAGCGCCAGCAGCCCTTGGTTCGTGCAGATGTTGCTGGTGGCCTTCTCGCGGCGGATGTGTTGTTCGCGGGTTTGGAGCGTGAGCACCCAGCAACGCCGGCCGTGGCGGTCGACCGTCTGGCCGACGAGCCTGCCGGGCATCCGCCGGAGAAACTTCTCACGGCAGGCCATGATTCCCAGGTACGGGCCGCCGTAGGCCATCGGGATACCCAGCGATTGTCCTTCCGCCACGACGACGTCGGCATCGTAGTCGCCCGGCCGCTTGAGCAGCCCCAAGCTGATCGGATCGACCGACACGATCATAAGTGCGCCGGCTCGGCGGGTGATCTCGGCGATCGCGTCCACGTCTTCCAGGCAGCCGAAAAAGTTGGGCTGTTGCACGAGCACACAGGCCGTCTGGTCGTCGACGGCCGCCTCAAGCTGTTCCACCGAGATCGTTCCCTCGGGCGTGCCGACGACAAGCAGTTCGATATCGAAGTTGGCCAGGTACGTGGCCAGCACGCGGCGATACTCGGGGTGCACACTTGCGGCGGTGACCACTCGGCCGGAACGTCGCGCCGCGCCGAGGGCCATCATCACGGCCTCGGCCGCCGCCGAGCCGCCGTCGTAGAGGCTCGAGTTCGAGACGTCCATGCCCGTCAACTGCGTGATGAGCGTTTGATACTCGAACATCGCCTGAAGATTGCCTTGGGCGGCCTCGGCCTGGTAGGGCGTGTAGGACGTGTAGAACTCGCTCCGCGAGGCGACCATGTCGACCACGGCGGGAACGAAGTGATCGTAGCTCCCGCCGCCGAGGAAACAGACCGCCTCGGTGGCCGGCGTGTTCCGGGCGGCCAACGCGATCATGTGGGAGGTCAGTTCCAGTTCGCCCATGGCCGCGGGAAGGTCCAACTCTCGCGACAGCCGCAATTCGGCCGGCACCATGGCGAACAGCTCGTCGAGCGACGCGACGCCGATCGTCTCGAGCATCGCCTGTTGGTCCCGCGGCGTGTTGGGGATGAAGGGCATGGGGAGGGGTTAGTGGATAGTGGTAAGTTGTCAATGGTCAGGTATCAGTTGTCAGTGACCAGTTGTGAGTGGCTGAAACCCCCAATCCCCAATCCAAAATCCCTAGCCCCCAGCCCTCAGTCCCCAGTCCCTAGCCCCCTTCTTCTTCCTCACATTGCTTCCGATACGCCGCGTGGTCGAGCAGTTCGGTCAGGGCAGAGTCATCAGTGATCTTGATTTTCACAAACCAGCCGGCTTCGTAGGGGTCGTCGGCGAGGGTTCGCAGCATGTCGGCCAGCGCGGCATTAACCTCGACAACCTCGCCGTCGACCGGGCTATACAAGTCGCTGACCGCCTTGACCGATTCGATCTCGGCGAACGGCTCACCGGCAGACACTTCACGGCCGACCTCGGGCAGTTCGACGTGCACCAGGTCGGTCAGCAGTTCGAGGGCGAAGGCCGTGATGCCCACCGTGGCGATCTTCGCACCGGCCGAATCGGTTTCTACGCGGACCCATTCGTGGGTCTGCGTGTACAGGAGTTCTTCGGGCGTCACTTCTTTTTTCCTTTCTTCTTGCGGTGGTAGAAGGGAAGCTTTACAACGCGAGCCCCCTCCGTGCGACCTCGGATGTCGATTTGGACTTCCGTGGCCGGCTCGGCGAACTGCGGCGCGACGTATGCCATGGCGATCGGCTTGTCGAGGCTGGGCGAGAACGTGCCGCTGGTGACCTCGCCGATTGGCCGCGAGTCGGCCAAGACCGGGCAACCCCGGCGCGCGACGCGGCGGCCTGCGAGTTCCAGCCCGACCAGCGTTGCCCGCGGCGGTCGTTTTTCGAGTTCCACGAGTGCATCCCGTCCGGGGAAATCGTAGCCGACCAGGTGGCAGGCGAATTCCAACCCTGCCTGGAACGGATCGACCTGCTCGGAGAGTTCATACCCGTACAAAGGCATCCCGGCTTCCAGGCGCAGGGTGTCTCGAGCGCCGATCCCGGTAGGTACGACGCCCAGCGGTTTGCCCAATTCCATCAATGCTTCCCAAACGGCCCGTGCGATGCCGGCGCCGACGCTCAACTCGAAACCGTCTTCGCCGGTATAGCCGGTGCGGCTGATGATGCCGCCTTGTCGCTGTGCGGCAGGGTGAAGAATGCGAACCTGGCTGCCCCAGTAATACTCCATGGTTCTCAGGTCGGCGTCGACCAGCGGCTGAAGCAACTCGACGCTCCGCGGCCCTTGGACGGCAAGCATCGCCCACAGCCGGGTAACGTCGGTGCAGATAACCTCATGGCCGGATCGCTCGGCCCGCCGGCGCGGCAGATGGGCGGCGATCCACCCGACGATCTTCGCCCGATTGCACGCGTTGACCACCACGACGTAGTACGGCTGGCCGTAGTCGTTGTTGTAGTGCCCGACCAGGACGTCGTCGAGGATGCTGCCTTGGTCGTTGGTCACAAGTGAGTACCGGATTTGACCCTCGGCCATGTCGGCGACGCGCCGGGTGAGCAGCTCGGCCAGGAAGACGGCCGCGCCGGGTCCCTCGAACCGCAGCCGGCCCATGTGCGAGATATCGGCGATACCAACGGCGGCCCGGGTGGCCCGGTGTTCCTCGATGATCGACGTGTACTGCTGCGGCATCACCCAACCGGCGAACTCGACCTTTCGCCCACCGTGGCCGACGTGCCAGTCATAAAGCGGAGTTCGTAGCGAGGCGTCGCTAGAGTTTTCCATGATCCGCCCATTCTAGCGATCAGCGGCGAAATTGCCAGGGAGGGACTACTTCCCGTTGCTTCCCCTTCTCTTCCTGGACGCCTTCTTCTTCGGCTTCTTCGCTGCCACCGTTTTCTTCTTCCGCACGACCAGGCGGAAGTCGAGTTCGCGTCGGTCGAGATCGACCCGGGCGACGGCGACGCGCAGCAGATCGCCCAGCCGGTAGGTGTTGCCCGAGCGGTGCCCGGCGAGCGTGTGCGTCGTGCGGTCGAAGCGATAGTAGTCGTCGGTGAGCGAGTCGGCGTGAACGAGCCCTTCGGCCGGCAATTCGAGGCCTTGCACGAACAGCCCGAAGCTTTCGACGCCGGTCACCACGGCGCCCATCTCTTCGCCGATCCGCTCGCTTAGGTAGTGCAGCAGCTTGAGCTTGGTCAGATCGCGCTCGGCCGCTTCGGCGCGCCGTTCGCGGTCGCTACAGTGCCGGCCGAGCACGAGCAACTCGTCGAAATCGTTTCGCGGCTTGCGGCCGGTCAGGATTGCGTCGATCAGCCGATGCACGGTCAGATCGGGATAGCGGCGGATGGGCGAGGTGAAGTGGCAGTAGCAGTGGCTTGCCAAGGCGTAGTGTCCTTCCTCGACCGGGCTGTACTCGGCCCGTTGCAGCGAGCGGAGCGTGGCGAAGTTGACCGCGTGCTCCTCCGGCCGCCCGGCAACGTGCCGAAGCAGCTTCTGCAACTCGAACCGGCTTTCGAGGCTCTTCACCTTGAAGCCCAACTCGCCGACGAACTCGGTCAGGGCCTTGAGTTTCCGCGGGGTAGGGGGTTCGTGGACGCGGCGCAGGAAGTGCAACTGCTTCTCGTGCAGCAGTTCGGCCACCGCCTCATTCGCCGCGAGCATGAATTCCTCGATGATCTGGTGGCTCTCGGTGTGTTCGACGACGCGAGCCCCGGACACGCGGCCCTGTTTGTCCAACTCGACCTTGACCTCGGGCATGCTCAACTCCAACGCGCCTTTCTTCATCCGTCGCTTGCGCAGGATCATCGCCAGCGCGTGCATGTCGCCGAGCAGTCGGTGGACCTTCGCGCCGAGCTTCTTGCGCCAAGGCTCTGGATCGGTGAGAAACGCGTCGACCTGCTCGTAGGACAGCCGCCGGTTGCTGCGGATGGCCGACGAGTGCAACTCGGTCGAAGTGCGCACGCCGTCGAGGGTGAACTGCATGACGGCCGACTTCGTGTAACGGACCTTCTTCGGCTGAAGGCTGGCCAGGCTGTTCGAGATGACTTCCGGCAGCATGGGCAGTACGCGGTCGGGCAAGTAGACGCTGGTTGCTCGGTCGTGTGCCTCGCGATCCAGCGGCGTCTTCCGCCGGACAAAATGTGCGACGTCGGCGATGTGTACGCCCAGTTCCCAGTGGCCGTTGTCGAGCCGCTTCAGCGAGATGGCGTCGTCAAAGTCGCGCGCGTCGGCCGGGTCGATCGTCACCACCGTCTCGGCAGTCAGGTCGAGCCGCTGCTGGCCGATCGATTCGTCGAACGTGTCGGCCTGCCGCCGGGCCTCTTCGAGGGCGTCCTCGGCGAACGCCTCGGGCAGGTTGAACTCGCGAATGACCGAGAGCGTATCGACCCCAGGCTTGCCACGCGGCCCAAGCACTTCGGTAAGCACCCCTTCGCCGTCGCGGATCGGCGAGGGAAACCGGACCATCTCGAAGACGACCTTGTCGTCCGGCCGCGCGCTTTTCACGCCCGGGTCGCCGACGTGGATCGCCCGCGAGAACAGCGTCCCGTCGACCTGCACGTATGCCGAGCCGGCCGACTCGAAGTACGTGCCGACGAACTGGTGCGTCTGCCGCTCGATGATCTCGATGATCTCGCCGCGCGGGCCGGGATCGCGCGGGCGAGGGTGACGCAATTGCACGAGCACGACGTCGCCGGTCGCCGCGTCGGCGGTCCGCTTGGCGGGGATGTAAATGTCGCGAACTTCTTCCGCGGCGGTTGATTGCGATGACTTCGCCGACGACGGTCGCGCGGCGGGCCGCACGAAGCCGAACCCTTTTTTCGTTCGCTCGAAGGCGCCCACAACGCGGCCGCTTTTCGGCTTGGCCGGATCCGACGGCGCGACCAGCCGATTGGCCTCGTAACCGAGTTGCCCCAGGCGCGCCAGCCGCTTGACCGCCCTCTTGACCTCCGCCGCTTGGTCCTTGGGCAGTTGCAACTGCTTGGCGATTACCCGGGCTTTGACCGGCCGATAGTCCGAGCCATTGACGTAATCGAGAATCTTCTGTTCGAGTTCGAGGTATTGCACGCGCTAGCTACTGTTCCCCTTAAACAACTTCCGCTGGATATTCGCGTGGTAGTGCGTCCATGGGCTGTCGACGTTCGGATCGTCGCGCATCAACTGGTCGAACGAATTGACCTTCGCGTCGAGAATGTCGAGATAGTGCAGCGCGAGCGCTTCGAGCGTCATGGGCAGCTTCGGGCTGCCGTGCTCGTACTCGCCGTGGTGGCTGAGGATCATGTGCTTCAGCCGCAGCACGGTCTCCTTGGGGATCGGCTCGCCGGCGAGCTTTTCGGCTTCGCCAACCTTGGCGTCCAGGATGCCGACGCCGATGGCCAGGTGTCCGAGCAGTTGTCCCTCGTCGGTGTAGACCATCTCGCGGTCGTAGCCCAACTCGTCGATCTTGCCGATATCGTGCACCAATGCGCCCAGAAGCAGCATGTCGCGATTGATTTGCGGATAGCAAGGACTGACCTTCAACACGACCTCCATGAGCTTGACGACGTGCTCCAGCAGCCCGCCCTGGTAGGCGTGATGGAGCTTCACACCGGCCGGTGCCGTGGTGAACTTCGCCATCAGTGCTTCGTCCATGAGGAAGCACTCGGCGAGTGTCTGTAAATGCGGATCGGTCATGTCGCGCAGGATCTCGTTCAGACGCCCGACGAACCTGTCGATCTCGACGGCCGGGATCGTCGCGAAGTCGTCTTCATTTACTTCGTCCGATTCGATCTTGGTCAGCCGGGTGGCGATCACCTGCATAACGCCTTGGAACAGTTGCGCCGTGCCTTCGACGCGAACGTAATCGCCGTTGCTGAACGACTTGTACATTGCCTCGTTGGCGTTCCACATCCGGGCGCAGATCGAGCCCGTGCGGTCGGAAAGGGTTAGCTGCAAGTACAGGTTCCCGGCGCGGTTGGGGCGGAGCTGCTTGTCGGAGGCGATGAACACCTCCTTGACGGGCTCCTTATGGCCGTACTCCTTAACAAAACACCGCGACATAGGGTTCCCTTCTCCAAATAAGCCTGAGGGATGACGAATAGCCAACCGGCAGATTGTACACACCCGGAGGTTTTCCGAAAAGGGGGGCAGGACATCGTTCCAGATCGCCCAGATTCCCGGCCGGCAACCGTTCACGCCCCGTGTAAGGGAGGGCTGAGGTCAGGCCAACAGTAGTCAGTAGATCAGCGTCTTCTCCAACCGTCTGACGGTTTTCTGCAACGGCGCCGTGCCCGTTTCGACCCGCTCGAGGACGTATCGCACACTGCTGTGCCCGCGATACCCGAGGGCACGGGCCACGGCCGCGGCCCAGTAGCCGAAGCGACGATGAGCCAAGTAGGCGGCGGTTGAAGTAGCTGGTGTAGCTGCCGTTGAGAAACTGCATGCCCGCCGAAAGATTCGCGTCGGGCGTCTGGACGAACAGGTGGTCGTGGTTCGTCATCAGCACGAAGACGTGCAGCCGCCAGCGGTAGGTTTCCACAGTGCGGCACAGCCAGTCGAGCCGGCGCTGGCGGTCGGCGTCGTCGCGGACGATCGCGCGGCGTTCGTTGCCCCGCGACATCACGTGGTACAGCGCGCCGGGATACTGGATTCGCAATGGTCGAGCCATGACCGAAATTCTACCAATTCCACCGACGCCTGACAATCGCTACTGACTACTGTCGGTCTGACCCCGGAATTCGCTGGAATTCGCCCTTCCACCAAACATTCGACCCCGGTCCAAAGACCAAGCCGAAGGGCGATTCATGGTGCGTCACGACGAACCCTACTCGTCTAGGGCCCCAACTCAGGCTCAACAACGGCAGGGCAAAACGGGGCCTATCTGATCAACTAATCAAACAACTCTACACGGACACCCGGGAGAACAGCCTTGCCGCCCCAAGCCGCTGCGTCCGTAATCTTTGTATCGTATGCGATCACCACTTTGAGATGGTGAAGTTTACGCAGCTTTGCAAGTCCTTTGTCCGTAACCTTCGATCCGGAAATATTGAGACTTTTCAACTTACTTAAGCCCAGCAGATGGTCAATTCCCGCATCGGTGATTTGCGCATCGGTCATTGGCGGTCTGCCCACGTCCAATTCACGAAGATTCTTCAGAACTGCCAGGTGGGCTAATCCCCTGTCCGTGACAGGGACGGCGATGAATTTCAGCACGGTAAGTTTCTTAAGTCGGGCCAGTTGGGCGATGTGGGCGTCGGTGGCTCCGCCGGTCTCCCTGCCATCAACTTCCAGGCGTAAGAGATTTGGGAATTTCCGCATATTGGTGGCCCAATCAGCCAGTGTTTTTTCACTGATGGACAGCTTCCAAACCCCAGTCAGCGGTCTCAATTGTCTGAGGTCCTCGCTGCTAAGGCCTTCGGCTACCAGCGGCAAGTGACGGAACTTGGGGAGTCCCCGCAAGTGGACGACCGCGCTTCTGAGAATGGTGGCGTCCAGACGGTCTATCGGCATACCTTTCAGACAGTGAAGTCCTTGTGGGGTCAGGGTGAACTCTTCACCGAGCTCAAGGGTTCTGAGTTTCTTGCCGCGCAGATGCTTCAAGCCGGCATTGGTGATAGCGGTTCCCTTTAGATTGAGGTAATTAAGCCGAGTCAATGCCTTCAAGTGTGCCAATCCGGCGTCGGTGATCTCCAGGCCATGAATATCGAGCGCTTCAAGGTTGGTCAGCCCCGCAAGGTGCTTCAGTCCCGCATCTGTTACCTGTGTGTCCCATAGCGACAGGCGTCTCAGTTGAGATAAACAACGAAGATGCCGTAGTCCGGCATTGGTCGTTTTGGTTTGTGCAAGGTACAGTTTTTCCAATCCAGGCATATGGCGAAGGTGCTTCAGGTCGTTGTCGCTTATCCCTCGGCCTTCAAGATTCACGCGCACGACGTTACCATGGAAAGGTCCGATTCTGATTTCCGCGCCGAGTTTTCGCAGTGCTTGGACGGCCCGCGTGCGTGCCGACTCATCTGGCACGTTATCCGCGCCCAGCGTGGAAGGCGTGGCAAGAACAGACAGTGCAATCCACGCCACAATATCCGAAAGGTGAACTCGCACGGCACAACCCCTGGTCAGACTTGTCAGACTCGGGGTCAGACCGACAGTAGGCAGTAGGCAAGCTCTTTGCACGAGCGCGCTTGTCCGCGCCAGGAGGTTGGTAGTGGTAGTGGTCAACGGCATTTCGGGTCATCCCAGTCTTAACGCCGGGTACCTGCAGTGAATGCCCCACAACTCGGAACAGGCCTCAGTATAGTCGGCTGTGCGACGAAGTCAACGGTTCGGGACGTTCATACGCCGAGAATTCCCGGATCGCGGCTGAATTCATCCAGAATCCAGTATGTCGCCAGGTGCTTCCAGGGAAAATCGCCAGTGGTCGGCTGGGGCGCAGGGTGGTCAGTAGGGTTGTCTGTGCACCGAGAGCCCTCGCTACTGACTACCGTCGGCCTGACCCCATCACACATCACATCACGCTTCCTACAACCGTGTGCTCACTTCCGACCGCTGGAACGCCTACGCCTGGATCCGGCGCGGCGGATTTCTTTCAGAAAACGCTGGATCTGTTCTTTGCCGTAAAGCGGAACAACCAGTCGCGTGGCTTTGGGAAAATGCTTGCCGGGCTTAAAGCCGGCGCGGACGAGCAGACGCTGGAGCTTGGCAAGTTCACCGGGGCTGGCGGACAACCGTATCTCGTAGCCGCGTTTGTAGGTCGCTTTGCGGGCCTTGCGCAACTCGGGATCAGGCGCAGCCTGCACCCAACCGTGTTCGTCGAACCACCCGGCCAAGCGTTTCATTACGGATTGTCGCGCCGCCTTTGCCATGTTGAAATTATAGATCAAGATCACGTGAAGGAAAAGGGGGCCCAAACGCATCGGGTGCGCGACGGCGCCGTTGCGTGCTCGTCGCCGCAGAGGTATGTCGGCGCGTTGCGTCGAGCCATGCGTGAGCAGTTGGAACGTGGTCCCCAGTGCTCGTGTAAGAAGATCAGGCCCTTCTGAGGCCAGAAAGTCGCCGAAAAATCTCCTTCCCAGAGTGGATTTCGGTCGAAGTTGGGAATTCTTGGGGAAGGGGAAGAATCGCTTGCAATCATTCCAGTCCTGGTTATACTCATGATTGTGCCGTTTGGGTCGGTCGCTCGGCGCGGGCCGGCGCTTGAACGGCTACGATCGACACACGCAAAGGAGACGCCTTTCATGTCGGTGCAACTTGCGGCTCGTTCGCTGTTGGTGGCGATGCTCGTCCTGGCGGGCTGTTGGATATCCCACTCCGTGTGCGAGGCAGCGGAAGACAATCCATGGCAAATTGCCGAGTGCCAATACGCGTGCGGCGCCGGCGGGATGGATCTTAAGACGCTGCACGAGTGCGGGGTGACGCTCGTAAGCCATGTCGACTGGACGCTCGATGCGGAACCGATGAAGCAGTACCTGGCCGAAGCACACAAATTGGGGATCAAGCTCTTGCCTTACGTGTCGCCGGAGAAGGCCTGGTTTATGGACACGCCCGAGCGGCTCCGGCAGTTTCATCGCCGCAATTCCCGCGCGGCAATACCGTATTATCAGGCGGTCGACCCCAGCGCTCATCGCGAGTGGATTCTCATCGACAAGCTGGGCCGGCCCGCGCCCCGATACGGCTCCTACGTGAACAGCGACGCCGGCGAGTGGGAACTCAAATGGGGCATCTGGGAGGTCCACGGACAGAAGTACCAGGATCATGACAACCCCAATCCGTGGTCGTGGTACATGTGCTCCAGCGCCGAAGGCTACATCGACGCGGTGGAGCGCGGCGTGCGGGCGTCGATGGACATGGGCTTTGACGGCGTCTTTTTGGACAACACAAGCACCAAGCGGCTCGCGCTCTGCCACGGCGCCGAACTGCAAAAACACAAGCACCGGCCGCCGGGGCATAACACCGACAAGACGTACCAGGAGTTGGCCGAGCGGGTCTACGAAACCGTTAAGAGCTACGGCCCCGAGAAGATCGTCCTGCTCAACGGCGGCCGCGAAGACGCGTACGAGCCTATCCGCAACGGTGCGATGATCGAAAGCTACATCTGCACCGGCGGTGCCCGCGAGCGAATCCACAAATGGGAGCAGGTTCTTAAGTGGGCCCGCCAGTTCCGCGACGAGCGGAAGCACGGCCGCGTGGTCACCGCGCTGAGCTACCTCGGCTCGTCGCGCTATCCGCCCAAGGACGATTGCTTTTACACCTATGCCTGTGCGCAACTGTCGGGCTTCAAGTGGACGGCCAGCAGCCCACGGAAGGACGTGGTGCGTTTGCTCTACCGTGCCCGGCTCATCGTCCCGCAGGGCGAGCTAGAGAGCCGCGAGGGCCTGTGGTATCGCCACTACGACCGGGGGATCGTCGTGGTCAATCCTGTGTCCGGGTCCAAAGCGGAAGGGTCCATTCCGCTGCCGGCTGACATTGGAACCCCGGTGGACCTCTATACCGGGCAGCGGCTGCCGGTGGCGGACGGAAAGGTTGCGATCAGCGTGGCGGCAGAATCGGGCCGCGTGGTTGTCGAGGCGGCCGACGCGCTGGACAACTACGTCAGCGAGTGCGCGACGATTCTCTCGCGCGACGCCCGAGGACGCGACGACGGTCTGGCTAAGGAATTAAGGTCTGCTGTGAGCGCCCGTAAAGAATCGCCCGGCGCACCGGCGGATCGCCGGCTGCTCGACGTGCTGACCAAGGTCCAAAGCTGGCGCCGGCGGCTGCCGGCCAGTGGCGACCGGCGCTACGGCCGTCTCCGCATCGCAGGCAAGTATGCCGCTTCCGCGGCGGGGCTGCTGGAAAAGTAAGCCGCAACGATTGCAGCGGCCGACGCCAAACCAAGCGCCGTGTCCACCGGCAGAGGCCGGGGAAGTAGCCGCCCGAGGCCTCGGGCGGTCGCGTCAGCCGTCGAGAAGCTTCCCGATTTCGGCCCGGGCGGTGTCGAGGGCTTCCGGGAGATTGTCGGCGTTCTTGCCGCCGGCTTGGGCCATGTCGGGACGCCCGCCGCCGCCTTCGACGAGTTTCGCAGCGACGCGGACCCAGCCCACGGCGTCCAACCCTCGCTCGACCAGGTCGCGGCTGAGACCGGCCA
>JAUWWA010000314.1 GCA_030617125.1 Pirellulales bacterium
CATTGGTCATTGGTCATTGGTCATTTCGCGTAGTCTGCCGTCGTTCAATTCAAGCTGTCGGCTCATCAAACCGGCAAGCCGCTGACTATGGGTAACGACGATCAACATCATCTGTTCCTGCTCTTGCAGTTCGAGCAGCAACTCGCCGACGCGCTCGGCGGTGGAGCGATCGAGGTTGCCGGTCGGCTCATCGGCCAGCAGCAGGACCGGTTCATTGATCAACGCCCGGGCCAGGGCGGTGCGTTGCCGCTCGCCGCCGGAGAGTTCGGCCGGGCGGTGGTCGCGCCGGTCGCCCAGTCCGACGCGGTCCAGCAACATCCGTGCTCGATCGACTGCTTCCCGCCTGGTCGGTCCGGCGGCGATGGTCGGCAGCAGCACGTTTTCCAGGACCGTACACTGCGGCAGCAGGTGATGGTCCTGAAAAACGAAGCCGATCTTCTGATTGCGAAATACGGCCAGAAGCGGCTCGTTAAGCTCGGCCGGATCCTGACCATCGAGGAAGACGTGGCCGCTGCTGGGCGATTCGAGCGTGCCGATGATACTCAGCAACGTGCTCTTGCCCGAGCCACTGGGCCCGACGACCGCCACGTTCCGGCTCTGCCCGAGTTCCAGCGAGACGTTCCGCAGCACCACCAGGGGCTCAGCCCGGGTGGGAAATCGTTTCGAGACATTCTCGACGGAGAGCTTCGTCATGACCGTGTCGAACGGGGATCGTAGAATTCTTCTACAAGCTGCTCAAGCCCCTGCAACAAGTCATCGGGCACGGGGAGGTGAGGAATCGACATGCTTCGAGATAAACTCCCTCATTCGACGGCGCCACTGCTGTTTACAACAGCGGTGATATTCCAATTGCGCGTCGCGCCGTCCTCCGGCAATGGACAACGCCTCCGCCGCTGCAAGCGTATCGGCCACCGCGAGCAGCCGCTGCAACGGCGTCAACTCCCGTTGATCCTCGACACGCTGTCGAAGTCGGGTCGCTTCCGAAGGAAACGAAATCGGCAATTTCACTCGCATCATGAATCTTGTGGCAGCGTTTGCGTTTGGTTGTAGTTGCTCTCTTCATAATTCTACGACCAAGACAACCCGATTGGCAACCCCACCGTCCGGCGATACAAACTAGTGTGCGAGAAGCCCCAGGGCGCCGAGACCGTAGAAGGTGTACTCGACGTCGGCGGCATCGTCCCACGTGCCGGCCCGAAAACCCCCGCCGGGCAGAGTCAGCGATTCGACGAATCGCCGCGCGGCCGCTGTGTCGATTGTGCTCAAAGCGTCCAAATCGCGCAGTGCAACCAGCCCGGTGAAGGTAGTCAGCAAGTCGGCCGCGGGAATTCGCGAGTTTGCCCGCAGGCCTCCTTGGGGCGTCTGCATGCCGGCAAGGAACTCGGCGGCCGCCGCGGCGGTCGGGCGGTCAAGCGCATCGAGCATCCGCAGCAGAGCGATGGCGGCGGCGGTGGGGTTGGCGCCGCTTTGTTGCACCGGTGCGATCTCGACAAACCCGCCGTCGCCGCGCCGCCGGGAGCGAATCAATGCGATGATCCGATCCGGCTCTTCTAGCGGCGCATCGACTATCTGGAGGCACGCAGTTGCCAGAAACGTGTGATACGTGCTGCTTTGGCCGCCGCGCCGGGTCTTTGCGTAGCCGCCGTCGTCGCGCCGCAAGGGTTCAAGGAAGTCGATCACGGCTCGGCGCGGGTCGATCCTCCAGTCGGCGAAGACATCGCGCCCGGTGGCCGACTCCACCAGAACGGCCGAGGCAACCAGCGAGAGGAAGTCGACGCCGGGCAATTCGTGCCCGAGCCGGTCTCCCAAAAACCTCGTCACCCGGGCCGCGATGGAACTGTCGAGTCGGCCCAACAAGGCCAGTGCCCGCAACGCGAAGCTGGTATAGTACGGATCGCTCGGGCCCTTGCGGCCGGCGAATCCACCGTCGTCATTTTCTGCGTCGATCAGAAACGCCGCATGCCGCCGGCGCAATTCCTCCGGCAAGCGGGAAACCCCGGCGGACAAACACACTACAAGTTCCGCGAGGTAGGACATCGTATCCTCGGGTTGCAAGTTCGCCGACTCCAGTATAGTATTATGGCTTTCCCGAAAAACAGTACCCCTTCAGTCGTTCGCTTACGGTTTGAGATAGGAGAACAACGATGCCAAGCACCGTGCTCGCGTATTCCGGCGGACTGGATACCTCGGTTATCCTTGGCTGGCTGATGGATGAAGGCTACGACGTGCATTGCGTGTACGTCGACCTGGGCCAGCCGTGCGAGGATCGCGAGGCCATCCGCCGGAAGGCCGCCGACATCGGGGCCAAGTTGGTCCATTTTGTCGACGTCCGGGAGGAACTCTGCCGCGATTTCGCCTTCCCGGTGTTGCAGTGGCAGGCGAAGTACGAGGGCGTTTACCTGCTGGGTACGTCGATCGCCCGGCCGTTGATTGCGAAGGTCTGCTTGCAGGTCGCCCGCGAGGTCGGGGCCGATGCATTCGCCCACGGCGCCACCGGCAAAGGCAACGATCAATGCCGGTTCCAGTTGGCCGCCGAGGCGCTCGACGCGAACGTGCGGATCATCGCTCCCTGGCGGATGGAGAAGTTTCGTAAGCGCTTCCCGGGGCGCAGCGAGATGATCGCGTACTGCCAGGCAAAGAACATCCCCGTCAAGGCCTCGGCCGAGAAACCCTATAGCAGCGACGAGAACTGCTTGCACATCGCCTACGAGGCTGGTCGGCTCGAAGAGCTTTCAGTCTGTGGCGTCGAGTTGGTCGATTTCGGCATGGGCATCTCGCCGCAGAATGCCCCCGACAAGGTCGAACAGGTTGTCGTCGCCTTCGAGTCGGGCGTGCCGGTGGCCGTCAACGACAAGAAGCTCGTCGCCTTCGAGGTGGTGAGCCGTCTGAACGAAATCGGCGGACGCAACGGCATCGGGCGGATCGACATGGTCGAGAACCGCTTCGTCGGCATGAAGAGCCGCGGCGTGTACGAAGCGCCCGGCATGACCGTCCTCTACGAAGCCCATCGGCTCGTCGAGCAACTGACCATGGACCGCGAACTGATGCACTTGCGCGACCGGCTCGCCCCGGAGGTTGCCGAGATGGTCTACTACGGGTTCTGGTACACGGCCAAGATGGACGCGCTGATGGCGTTCGTGCGCGAGGCCCAACGGCCGGTCAGCGGGGAGGTGACGTTAAACCTCTACAAGGGTAACATGCAGGTAGCCGGGCGCTCAAGCCCGAACAGCCTCTACGACGCTGGGCTCGCCACGATGGAAGGCGGCGGGTCGTACAACCAGAGCGACGCGGAAGGGTTCCTGCGCATCCAGGGTCTACCCGGCCGCGTGCAAGCCCGATCGCGCCCGCGCGCCTATTGAACAGCCAGCGGCCGGTAATCGCGGCGGTTGCGGTAGAAGCGAAGGTGGCCCGTATCGTTGCGTCTCCCTTGGGTAATCCGCCGGTCGATGACCACGAACCGAATCGCCTGTTCGGACGGGTTGTTCGTCGGCTCGATAATCCAGATTGTGCTCGACGGAAATTATCCAAGAACCGCGAAAATTTTGCTTGACAAATTTCCCGGGAAATTCTTACGCAAGAACCAACCACAATCTTGACAATCCCGATGCGCCTGCTCACAATCAACACATTGAGTGCAGGGCAATCCTTCTCGGGAGGGTCCCGAGAGCCCTGAAAAACCCGTGAACGATTACCAGG
>JAUWWA010000060.1 GCA_030617125.1 Pirellulales bacterium
GAGGCCTTCATCGCCTCCGCCATGCGAGGCAGTTCGACGATGATCACAATGTCGTGCTCGCCCAGCATGGCGTAGATACCCTTGATCTGGCCGCCTAGGTCCTCGACAACCTTGTGGACCTGCCGGGTCCGATCGACGCTGACCTTCTCCAGCGCCTCCGACGAGTACCTGCCGAACATGAAAAACGTTGCCATAGGAATCTCCCGTTCTAGGTGGGGGCGGGCCAGGGGTTCGCCCAATCGCCCCAGTGCTGCATGTACAAACGGTAAGCCGGCACGACTTCGGACTGCTGCTCGAGCCACGCCTTCGTGCCGGCGATCAGTTGTTGCTCTTTCTCCAGTGGGAGCTTGCCGGTCAGTACGAGTGAGCGCAGAAAGACAAAGTAGGTATCGAGCACGTCGCACCGACAGTAGTCATTGATTTCGGCGAGTCGGCCGGCGTCGTAGAGGTCTTGGACCATGTCGCCTTGCACGTCCATTTTGCCCGGCTTGCCGAGCAGATTCGCCGCCAGGTTCAGTCCGCCGGTGAATCGGGTGCAGCCGAAGTTGGTCAGTAGTTCGCACAGGTCGATATGCGCCTTGGTGTTGTATCGATTGCGGGGTTGTTCGAACGACTTGCCGCCGGTGTGGAACCAGCCGGGTACGCTCACGCCGTAGCGAAACGCGGCCAGCTCCAATAACGGAACGTCGAATCCCCGCCCGTTGAAACTCACCAGCGTCGGCCGGCGGTACTTCTCCCAGCCTCGCCAGAAGTGCTCAGTAATGACGTGCGGGCGGAACTCGGGCTCGTCGAGCACGACGACGTCAATCAGCCGGTAGTCGCCCGACACCTTACCCACCGCCACCGAGACGGGTAGCTGAAACGTGTATGGGATGAAGTCGCTTTCATACTTTGCCATCAACTCGGTCCGGTAGCGACGCACCGCCTCGGCCGGCTCGATCGACTCGCCCGAGTAACGGATCTTGGCCACCAACTCCGCGTCGGCGACGCTCTCGATGTCGAACACCAAGTAGCAAACGGCAGCGGGCATGGCTGAATCCCTTCGGAAGAAGACTTCAGGGCGTCGAATTCCGCTTGTGGTTCCACGGGTCATGGCCCACCGGGCCGATCCCACGGGCCGCACCGCGCGTGGGTGCCGCACTGAATAGCCTACCACAGCTACCCCGGGTTTGGAAAGATGCCGGCCTGCGTCGATCAGCCGCGGGACAATCCGCACAACCAGGTGCTTCCGGACGCCCATGTTGCCGACCATTACGTGGATACCGTGGAAGACGTCAAAAATAGCGCGGACGCGCTTCTCACCGTGCGTCCTCATCGAACGAATCTCGTGCAGCTCAGCCAGAGGATCTGCAAATCGAGCCTAAGCGGTGGGAACTTGTCGGCTGTGGAATCCCTCTCCGGAGGTAAGTCCTGGCCGAGCTTCCAAGAATTTCGGATTCTTCTTGGGGCCACGCCCAATGGGCTTGACTTTCTCGCCTGGGCAACTACATTCAGGCTTGTGCCGCTTGGCCTGATCGTCTGACGTGCGTCTGACCTTCACGGCTACCGGTACAATGCACGGTTACGGTGGTCGATCGGCGGCTGCCGACGTACTAAAAGATCTTTCCAACAGGAAAAACGGTGTGAGAATCCTTGTGGCGGCGTTTATTGGTATAGTCGGGGTATGGTCGGCATCGTCGGCGGCATCGTCGGCGGCTTTGGCGGCGGAACAGGGCAAGCATGCCGTTGTGAATGTCGGTGCCGAGTTGGCCTCGCACGTCGAGATCGATCCACTCGATGTCAAATTCGAGCGTCTCAGTTCGCTGCAAATTCGCAACGACGACAAGCTACTGGCGTGCGACAGCGGGGCGAAGGATATCAAGGTGATCGACCCCCAAGGCAAACTGATCGGCACCATCCAGTTCGACTTCGCCCCCCAGGCCATCGACGTGGCCGGCGACGGCACAATCTACTGCGGCGGTCAGGGCCACGTGGCAAAGCTCGACAAACGCGGCGAGCTGCTCCGCACGGTAAAGATCCCCAAACCGGATGCCAACGGCGACGGCCAACAGCCGAGCCCCATGCGACGCGAGCAGCGGGTCTCGGGGATTGCCGTATCGAAGGGCGACGTGTTTGTGGCCGTCGGATCACAATGGAGTCTTCGCTCACGCTCCATACTCTTCCGCTTCGACCGTAACCTTGAAAACCTCAAGCTGATCGTCGAGGACCTGCGGGGATGCTGCCAGCGGTGCGACATCGTTACCCGCGACGGCATCGTCTACATCGCCGAGAACACACGGCATCGTGTCGATCTGTTCGACCGAGAAGGCAAGCTGCTGGACAACTGGGGGCAGCGGAGTCGGAACGAACTGGAAGGTTTTGGAAGCTGCTGCAATCCCATGAACCTCTGCTTCGACAAGGCCGGTGTGCTCTACACGTCGGAGTCGGGCCTTGGCCGTGTGAAACGCTACACCACGAAAGGCAAGTTCCTGGGGCTGGCTGGCTACGTGGGAGTGGAACGGTTTACCCGCGCCGGTCACACGGCGGCCTCGTGCAGCAACATGGCCGTCGCCATCACCGCCGACGGCCGGCGAATCTACGTAATGGACTACGGAAACAACCTGATCCGCGTGCTGCGGAAGAAGTGACGCAAGAATCGAAAAGTCCTCGCACCTTCACGCTCAGTCGGCCGGTAGCATTTCGGACGTTGGTTTCCACGGCTACTACCGCTTTCGTTTTTTTGCAGTGCCAACAAACGATCTGTGGCGTCACCACGAACGCATATGGATATCGTGCACAACCGGTCTTAGGTTACGCTACAGCCTTGCGCAAGGGACGTGGGCAGTCCGACGACAGAGTACTTTCGGTTCGTGTGAACCACAAGGCCGATCCTACGCCGTTCGGCTCCGAAGGCCCTGCCAGACCGTTAGCCAGAGGATCTGCGAATCGAGACACAGCGACCAGTGCGAGATGTAGTAGAGGTCGCACTGGATGCGATGCCGCAGCGAAGTGTCGCCGCGCCAGCCGTGGACTTGCGCCCAGCCGGTCATGCCGGCCTTGACTTGGTGGCGTTGGGCGTAGTCGGGAATCTGCTTGCGGAACTTCTCGACAAACACCGCCCGCTCCGGACGCGGTCCGACCAGGCTCATCTCGCCACGAAGCACGTTGAAAAGCTGCGGCAACTCGTCGAGACTCCATCGGCGCATGAATCGACCCAGCCGGGTGCAGCGGCCATCGTTCCGCCTGGCCCAAATCGGACCGGTCGCGCGTTCGGCGTCAATGCGCATGCTGCGGAACTTCAACATCGAGAACGTACCGCCGCGATAACTCATTCTCGCTTGACGGTAGAAGATCGGGCCGGGGCTGGTGAGCTTGATCGCCACCGCCAGCGCGGCCATCAGCGGCGCAAGCAACACGAGCACCGCCGTGCCCAGCACCAGATCCATCGCCCGTTTCGCCACGCGCGGCCAACCGTAGTGTGGGCTTTGCCGCAAGCCGAGAAACGCTACGTGGTCGACCTCGAGCATCCGCAGTTTCATACCGGCCGTGTTGGGCAAGTCGGGCACGAGTTGCACCTCCACCAGCACGTCGCCAAGCGCGCGGTACACCGCCGGTAACTCGCCGTAGCGCGAAAGTGGCAGTGCGACAAACACATGGTCGACGTCATGTTCCGAGACGATTCGCTTTAGCTCGTGGATGTCGCCGAGCCGTGGCAGGACGGTCGGCTCGATCCGAGCACACCGGTCGACAAACCCGACCGCTTCCAGTCCGGTCCACTCGTTTTGCCGAATCGTTTCGGCCACCAGCCGGCCGGTGCGTCCGGCGCCGACGATCACCGCCCGGCCGCGGTTGAGCCCCCGGCCGCGGAGATACTTCAGCACACTCCAGATCACGCGGCGCAGCAGCGTGAGCATCGTTGCGTTGAGTATCAGAAACAACCCCAAGGCCAATCGCGACTCGTACAAGTCGCGGCGGTAGAAGGTGACCGTGATGGCCAACAGGAACAACAACCCGCTGGCCTTGCAAACGACACCAAGCTCGCGGGGAAGCTGCCTGAGCCGATGGACTTCGTACAGCCCGCAGAACCGGTACGCCGCGGCGGCCAGCAAGAGCACGACGGGCAGGCCGCGAACGACCAAATGAAAATCGGGCACCCCGGCAGGCGAGTCCCACAGGGTGAACCGCAGCAGATACGCCCCCACCCAAACCACGGTGGTGACGGCCAGGTCGCAGCCCAGGAATACCAATACCAGCTTGTCCCCGTGTCGGCGGTACATGGGGGCGTCTTGTAGCATGTTGGGCCGGGGGCGTCAACCCAGAATGACCCCAGATCTTTTCGGAACGAAAAGCATCACCAAGGTCTCGAATTGGCGAGTTGCTTAGCTGCGTCGCCGCACTCATCGGGAACGTAGTAGCGGAATTCCTCTTTAGGCGGCCCCGTGACAGCAGCCAAACGGTCAAGGAGTCGGGAGATTTCTTGCACTGACGTATCGTCTAGCTTGATGAAGATAGCATTGTACGGGTCTTGCTCCTCTTCCTCTTTCTCGGGCATATACGGCATATGCGGATTGTATACAGCCAGCTTCAGGTCGTCCCGAAGAGCATAGAACTCTGGATCAAACCCCTTCTCCTGGACAAGCTTATGCAACTCGGATTCCCATTCCACTCGCGCATCGCAAACACCCTCTTCCGAAACCGGGTCTGCGATTGCCACGAACCTGTCGCGTTTAAGAAATCGTTGAGCAAGGTCATTGAGTACTTTGTCGGGATGCCGTGTCCAGACCTTCAACTGGTAAACAACTGTTGCGTCTTCTAGAGCAAGGTATTGCTTTACGCTTGGCTCGGGTGCATCCAGAAACTCACGGATTTCAACAACAAGATAAGCATCTTCCCGCCTCGAGTGCATTTGCTTCGCACGCTCCCACGTGGCGTGGAGGAGCTTCTCAAACCCTCGTGTCGTCTTGTGTTGGTAGACTGTCCTATACATGTAGAAGCGCGCGAAGATGTATTCCTCGATTGCATATATGGCCTTCTCTGGCCAGGCGAGCACCGGTTGCCCGTCTATTTCTACGTCGAGCGAAAAGGAGCTAAGGATTCGATACGAATCGAAATGGCCATAGCCGGCACCAGTGAAGTAGCTGTCTCGGCGGAGGAAATCTAGCCGGTCAACATCCAATTCACTTGAAACAAGCGCTTTCTCCCACGGTGGTCGATCTCGATTCTCCTTGTCAATTAAAGCTGCTACGTGCTCAGGGGAGATATCATACTTCACAAGCTTCTGATGTACCTCCGTTTCGCGGGATCGGATAATCTGGCACGACCAAGTCTCGTGGTCGATTCCGAGGAGGTACTTGGAAAGGTGCGAGAACGGACCGTGGCCCACGTCGTGTAGCAAAGCTGCTGCTAACAAGCACTCGCGTGGTCGTTTGAAGCGAAGTCCGGTCCCCACCGTCTCAATGCGCCGCCAAGCCTGCTGCATCAAATGTAGCACACCTAGTGTATGAGATAGCCGGCTGTGGTCCGCTCCGGGATAGGTGAAATGACTGACGCCGAGTTGATGGATACGCCTGAGCCGCTGAACTTCAGGCGTGTCGATCAGATCGAGGAGCCAGTCGTCATCCACCCGATCGATCACAACGTAGTCGTAGAGCGGATCGCGGAATATCTTGTCTGTCTTATCGATCACTAGAGGCAACGACTGTTTCAGCGAGTTTGCGTGCCGCGGTTATTTCGGGCGAGTCGGTTGACTCGTCTTTGTAGTCCGCCGTTGCTGCCGTAGCCTCTGCCCAAGAGCGGCATCTCTGATAGAAAAAGGCGATAGTGGAGGCAAGTTCCAGGACCCTCGGTCGGGGTTCGCAGAGCGTCCCCAACAAAGGTTGATACTTCTCCATCTCTGCCTTAGCAGCCTCGCCAGCAGGCGTCGCCTCAAATGACTCCAAGCTCTCTCGCATCTTCTCGCTGAACACGTAGTTGTACTGCTTGCCGTCTTCCGTCTCGTGAACAACGCCGTTACTAGCAAGTCGGTCGAGCAGACTAGCTAGATCCTTCGAGTACGGGCCGAAGAGATGTAGCCGGAAGTCCATCTCCAAAGGGCACCCGGCTGCCTGGAGCAAATGGACCGTCTTCTGCACGCGTTTACGTGACTCAACCCCCCCGGCCATTAGAATGAGCTTGGCTAGCTGGTACTTCGTCATAATTCACTCCCCATCCGTGTACGGAGTTTCACTAGTTTAGTATCGGCCCTTCAACTCGTCCAGCGTCGGCCGAAATCCGGATTTTCCGAAAGCATAGCGAACCAGAGCCATCGAGTAAAGGGCTTCCACGTCGCTGAGCACATCCGCCAGGCTGGACTGCCGCCGCGGCGGTTCGCCGCGCGGCTGGGATGCGACGGGCTCGACCCGCACGGCCGTCCCGTCGGCCAAAGTAACGCCGTCTGCAAGAACAACGATACCGCCGGTGACCGTACCGCGGTAAATCATGATCGACCTTGCACCGGACCCGGAAACGAATGAACGAGACTCACCCGCTCATTATGGCCCCGATCAGGGCGGGAAGTCAAGGGATTCACACTCCGGGCAACGGCCCCCTTGCCGGGTCGTGCCGCTGGCGCGCGAAACGCGGCGTCATCGTGCAGACATCAGGCGATCTGCCGCGGTGAGTTCCATGCTCGCCACCTTGACGCCGGTCGTGGTGACCTATACTTCCATGAAGCCCTTCCTCCCCGAGACCACTGCCCATGGCTATCGCGCCCGACATCGAGAAGACCGTCTGCCCCCAGTGCTTCGCGGTGCTGGAATCGACTGACCGTTTTTGCCGCCATTGCGGGGCACCGACGGGAACTTCCGAGGCCGGCTCGCCGGCCGTGGTGCCGGCACAGGTCGTGCCCGAGATGCCGCCCCGGCAACGCAAGGTGACCGACAATCCCTGGGCCGTGCTGGCGCTGCTCTTCCTGGTACTCGGCCCGCTGGGCCTGCCGATGCTCTGGCGGTGCCGCGGGCTGTCGATGCCTTGGAAGGTAGGGCTGACGATCGTGATGCTCGGCGTCGCCGCGATTGTCATCACATTGACATGGTACGTGATCCATCAGGCATTATCGCCGTTGCTGGAGCTTGACGCCCTGCGTGGGTTGTGAGGGAGCGTTCAACCACGGCGTCCACGCCGGGGCTAAACGCTTCGATCTTCGCGGAAGCACGAGATCGCATTCAGAACTCCACCTCCATCAGATCCTCGCCCAAGTCGGTGGCCGGAAAGATCGACCGGGCTACATCCAGGCCGATCGGGTCGTCGTCGGTCGCGAGCGGATTGACGTGCAGCAGTACCAAATGGCCGACGTCCGCCGCCCGGGCCACCTCGGCTACCGGAGTCGTGCAACTGTGGCCGATCTTCTGCGCCCAAGCGGCCTTCCCGTCGGCGAAGTAGCACTCGTGCACCAGCAAGTCCACGCCGCGGATATTCTCCACGTAATCGGCGTCGACTGCGGCGGTCGTGTCGGTCACGTAGGCCATCGAGCGCCCCGGCCAGTCGAGCCGAAAGCCGATCGAGCCGCCCTGGTGCTCAAGCGGGAAATGCGAGAGCCGCCCGCCGCCGGGCAACGGCGCCTCGCCGCGCAGCGGCCGGGACTCGTACTGCGGCTTCTTCGGGAACAGGTGCTCGCAAAAGAGGTGCTCGTCGATCGCCGAGAGTTTCTTCGCCGCAGCGTGCACCGTGATTCGCTCCAGAGGATGCATCTTGACCACGCTGAATAAGTACGTCAAGCCGATCACGTGATCGAGATGGGCGTGGGTAAGGAAAATGTCCAGTTCGGACGTTTGGAGATATCGCGCGGCCCGAAACGTGGCCGTGCCGGCGTCGAGCATGATGCCGCACTCGGGAATGAGCAAACCAGGCGTATGCCGTCGGTCGTTGGGATGATAGCCGGCCGTGCCCAGCAAGACGAGTTTCATGGCAATGGCTTAACTGGGCCGGAGCATGGACGGCCGCAAGGCGATCCGCGGCATGGCCAGCGGCCGGACTTCGCCGTCGCCGGAGTACGTCTGCATGGTGCGATAGCGCCTCGCACCGGGATCGCGGCGCACTTCGATCGAATGGTCTGCGAGGTTAACGACCCAGTAGTCGGCAATGCCGGCCGCCGCGTACAGATCGGCC
>JAUWWA010000305.1 GCA_030617125.1 Pirellulales bacterium
ACTCCGCCCGACAGGGAATCTAGCAAGTATAGGTTACAGAATGCGCTACTTCACGACATCATAGCCGACCGGCCCGATGAAGTTCGGCACGGTGCGCTGCTCGGCGGATGGAGACGGTTTGCCGCCACGTTGGGGTCTCGCCGCTGTGTGACGATTATGTGGAATATTCGAGCGGCCGGCGGCCGGTTCCGGCTCCGGCGCCGACGGCGGCTCGGTGACCTCGCGTCGCTCGAGAATCATCCCGTCCATAGGCTGAGCGGCCGTTGGGCCCGCACCGTCGGCCGGACAACAGTTGGGCACCTCGATGTGGCCCTTCATGAATAGTTCCCAGGTGGTGGGGCTGGTTGTCCGCGTGCCGGGACCACACGGCGGCACCTCGGCAGCGTCCATGGCCTCGACCAACTCCGGCGTAACCAGGATTATCAGCTCGACTTCGTTGATCCGCTCCTCCACCTTGCGGAACGGCGCGCCGAAGTAGGGCAGGTCGCTAATCCACGGTAAGCCGCGGTTTTCGGCTTCGATCCGCATCTGCACCAGCCCGGCGATGGCCAGCGTTTGCCCCGCCTGCAATTCCACGCCCGTGTCTACAGTGCGCGTGCGCAGGCCGGGAACACCGTCGACGTTCAGCGTGGGGTCGAGCTCGCTGACCGTCGGCCGGACCTCTAAGCGGATCCGCCCGTTGCCGAGCACGATCGCAACGAAGTCGACTGTAGTGCCATATTCAATTTTCTCTGGCTGCCCCGCCGCCAGTCCTTGCGGGACAATGCGGAATGAGCCACCGACATGGAATTTCGACGGCCGACCACTGACGGCCACGATGTTGGGTTCCGCCAGGATTTTCACTAGGTTGTCCTGCCGCAAGGCCTCCAGCACGCCGAAAAACGTATTGGAGCCGTCAACCACGCCGAAAGCGATCGTTTCGGTCCCACTGGTGGCGACGGCGCCGCCAGCGGCCGCGGTAATCAACCCGCTGATCGTCGAGAGCACGAAGTCATTGCCGGTGAACTTGGCAAAATCGAATCCTAAGCGGCGCAACTTCGTCCGCGAGACCTCCATCACCTTCACGTGCAAGAGCACCTGCTGCACCCCGGCGATCGTGATGTTGTTGATGACCTTGGGATAGTATTCCTCGGCGATGCGGATGATCACGCAGACGTGTGCGGGCTTGTCGACGAACCCGGAGATCAGCACGCCGCTGACCACCGGGATCACCCTCAACGCCGCGTTGGGGAACTGGGTGCGCAGCACCATCTCGAGTTCCTGCGCATCGCCGAAAACGATCACGTTGATCGTGTACACCTTCTTGTCTTCGCCCCAGAGGTTCACCTGGGTGACGCCCGTCGCCTTGGCCGACACCTGAATCTCGGTCGGGGAAAGCGGGGTCACTTCGAGGATGTCGGGATTGTTGACCTGCACCTGGGGAATTTTCTGGTCCAGCGTCAGGATGCGGCTCGTGTTGACCGTCATCTGCATCTGCTCGCTGGAATTGCGAATTTTCCGAATGATCGGCGCCGAGCGAAGCTTGAGCATCTCGTTTGCGTCGGTTGGCGCCGCATGTCCGTCGGCGACCCAACCGGCCGCCGCCGCGAGAATCAATACGGTCAACAGGGGCGAAAGAACTCGCCGGAGAATGGACTTTTTCATCCTTGAATTCCTTTGACAGTGGCCGGGGGTTCCTTCTCCGGCCGTGGGTTCATCCGTGGACGCAGTGGCTCGCGTTATGGAGGACGGATTTGTAATCCGTCCGCGTTTCGGTGACGGAGTTGTAATCCGTCCTATTCAACCTAATCGTCGGCCTCTTCCTTCTCTTCCTCTTCCTCTTCTTCTTCTTCAGGTTCCGGTTGATCGTCGGGTTCTTGCGCATCGCCGGCGCCGCCGGGAGCATTGAACACCGACTCCTCACCCAGGTCGCTCACTCTCCAGATGCCACCCTCCTTCGCCGAGGCCGACGGATCGCCTGCCGGCTCGAGCACCACGAGCTTGACCTCGGAGGCGATGATCCGCATTCGGTGCCGATTCGGTACGGGGCCGGATCCGGCGGCAGGCCGGTTTGCTTCGGGATTCTGGCCTTCCGTCTGGGCGCTCGCCTTCGTCAGGAACTTCAGGAAGTCCTTGTCCTTCCCTGCCGCCGCCTTCTGCATTGGGTCTTCGTCCTCGCGACCGACCGGCTTCGATTGGCCGAACAACTCGGCCGCCGACGTCCCGTTGGTGACAATGTACGCATCGTCGTCCGGGCTTCGCATCACCAACTGGATCCTTCCAAGCTGCGAGGCCAGTATCACCTTCTCGGCGTCCTCGAGAACGACCAGCAACGAGATCGTCTTCGCGGCGATCGACTTCCCGCCTTTCTCCGTGTCCAGTTCGACCACGTCGTTGACGGCGAACACCTTGACGTCCTGGAGGATCGTCCGCGTACTGGTCGCGAGGATTCCCACTCCAGGGTTGCGGCGCAGGTGGACCAACACGTCGACGCGGTCGGCGGGCCGAATCAGGCTGCCGCTGCTGCTGACCAGGTCGACCTTCACCGAAACGACGCGGTATCCCTTGGGGATCATCGGGCTGACGCCGCCGAGCCTGTCGCCCTTGCTGAAGAGCTTGTTGTCCAGGATGGGTTCGCCGGCGTAGAGCTTGGTCCTGGCGCGGCGGCCTTCTATGTCTTCGATCTTCGTCAGTGCCTCGTTGGGGATTTTGCCCTTGGGCCATGGCTCCAGCCGCAGCATTGGGGCCGAAAGCGGTTCGCCCAGCGCGATGTCCTCCAGCGCCACGAAGATGGCCTCGGTCTCGCCGGAAGAAAGGTCGTCTTGGGCCTTTCGCTTGGACATCACCTGGGTAATGCCGATCGAGGCGACCAGGCCGCAACCTAGCGCCACTACGAGCAAGGCCAATGATTTACCTCGCATGGAATCCCCCCAACTTGGAGCTATTGCACCGTCTCTCGGCGCATGACGGTCGTCGCGGTTAAATTAGTGTCTCCGTCTAAGAAGAACGGCGAAGGAAGCCAACTCACTTGATCGAAAGGGATCGCGACGGTAACGGTGACGGCCTCGCCATAACCGGCCGTACTGGGCTCATACGGTAAAACCTCTATTGTTGCACTAGCCGAACTAATCCGCGCATTTTCCAAGTACCTCTCGACACTGTCGATGACTCCCGGGTTGCCTGCGGTTCCGACGCGTTGCGCCCCGTCGAGCACGGCGATTCGGGCCCCTTCCCGCGACGCATTCGTGATAATCTGCTGGACCATCACCATGCGTCCAAACTCGATCATCCCGAAAATCAGCAGAAAGAAGACAGGTGCGACGATCGCGAACTCGACGACCGCAGCCCCTCGTCGATTTCTTCGGCACATTCGCCAAACTCTCTCCAGCTTAACCGGTTCTGGCGACACGGTTTGCTGCCGACACGATGCACCTTGGCAAGGTGGACTTGGTAAACTGCGAGGCTCAGGCAAAACAGGATTTTTCATAGCAACATCCCCATCCAGATAAAGTAGACAATCGTGCCCATGGCTATCGGGATACCGTACGGTAGCAGCATCATCGAAGATTTCCGATCCGCGGCGACCGCTGCGAGCTGTCGCGGATCGCGAACGGTGAGTATTTCGGTCAGGATGCCCAGAAATTGGTACTTGTGCTGCCCCCACTTTCGCCGGTAGAGGACCATTCCCAGCGCGATCAGTCCCCCGAAGATGGCCGACGCGCAGAAGGCGTAGAACGTGTGGGTCCCCCAGATCCAG
>JAUWWA010000381.1 GCA_030617125.1 Pirellulales bacterium
ACCTCCATGACCAAAGTTTTCCCGTTGTTGTACAGAGAGCACAGGGGGCCCGCGAGTGGTGTCACTCAGGGGGCCCGCGAGTGCTGACACTTGGCCGATGAGCGGTCAAGAGTGAAGGGTGTCAGGGCGTTTGAGCTACTGGTAACGGACCACTGACCACCACCCACGACCCACTGTCCTCTGCCACAATGCGAATCGCCCACGTCATCACGCGAATGATCCTCGGCGGAGCGCAGGAGAACACTTTGCTCTGCTGCGAGGGTGCGATGCGTGATTATGGCGACGACGTGCTGCTTGTCACGGGACCGGCATTGGGACCGGAAGGCAGCCTGTTGGATCGGGCCAGGGCAGGGGGGGTGCCGTTAGCAATTGTCTCGTCGTTGCGACGGCCGCTACATCCTTGGCGCGACCTGGCGAGTTATCGAAAGATCAAAACAATCCTCCGCGGCTTCCAACCCGACGTGGTTCACACCCACAGCGCCAAGGGCGGCATCCTCGGCCGCGCCGCCGCGTGGTCGCTCGGTGTGCCGGCCGTAGTGCATACCGTCCACGGAGCGCCATTCCATCCGTACCAGGACAGGGGAGCAAGAGTGCTGTTTCAAGCGTGCGAACGCTGGGCCGCAGGCCGATGCCATATGCTTGTCAGCGTGGCCGACGCCATGACCGATCTCATGGTCGCCGCCGGTGTAGCGCCCCGGGAAAAATTCATGACGATCCATAGCGGCGTGGAGGTCGAGCCGCTTCTTTGCGCCGCCGAGCACCGCGATCGCGTGCGGCGCAAGCTGGGCTACGACCGCCGGCACGTCGTGATCGGCAAGATCGCCCGGTTGTTTCGCTTGAAAGGACACCAGTATGTGATCCGCGCCGCCCGGCAGGTGGTCGACGCCGAACCAAACTCGCGATTCCTGCTAGTCGGCGACGGGGTGCTGCGCGGCCGGCTGTGCCGTCAGATTGCCAAGGCCGGACTCGAAGATCACTTTCAACTGACCGGTCTGGTGCCACCGCAAGAAATCCCCGAGTTCATCGCCGCGATGGACATCGTCGTCCACGCCAGTCTCCGCGAAGGACTCGCTCGGGTGTTGCCGCAAGCGCTCATTGTCGGCCGACCCGTCGTCAGCTACGACATCGACGGTGCCCGCGAGGTGGTTGTCCCGCAGGAAACCGGCTTTCTGTTGCCGCCGAGGAGTGTCGACGAACTGGCCGAGGCGCTCGTGGACTTGGTGCGGGATCCGCCGTTGCGTGAGCGACTCGCCGCCGAGGGTCGCCGACGACTGGCCGAGCCCTTCCGCCACCAGCGGACCACTGCCGAACTGAGGGCATTGTACGAAGAGCTGCTCGCATAGGCAATGTCGGCGGTGTGGCGAAAATGGGAAGGCAGGGTATATTGCTGTTGCTCTATCGCCATATGCGCGATACACTGAACGCTCGTCAATTCTACCGCAGATAGGAATGTACTGCCGTGGCGAGCGGAGTCCCTGGTAACATCGGGCCGTATCGACTGTTGAACGTCGTGCATACAAGCCGGGCGTCCCGGATTTGGCAGGCGTACGACGACCGCAAAGAGCAGATGGTCGGTATCAAGACCCTGCAGGAGGAGTATCACAAGGACCGCGAGCAGGTCGGCTACCTGCGATGGGAGTACTTTGTCGGCCGGAAGGTGACGGGCGAGCGGATCATCCGGATGTTTGGGTTCGACACGGATCGCGGTTGCCCATACCTGGCCATGGAGTGGTTTTCCAGTTCGAACCTCAAGCACAAGATCCGTGAGGGGATCGGCAAAATTGCTTACCTGCTGCCGAAAATGATCGAGCAGTCGGCCGAAGCGTTGGAGTGTTTCAACGCGGCGGGTTTCGTCCATCGGGACGTCAAGCCTGATAACTTCCTGGTGGCCGACGACGGCTCGGTGAAGCTGATCGATTTCGCGTTGGCGCGGCGGAAGCAAAGCGGGCTGGGAAAACTGCTGGCGCCGCAGACGCAAGTGCAGGGGACCCGAAGCTACATGGCCCCGGAGCAGATCCGCGGCACCGCAGTGGACCAGCGTACAGACGTATACGCTTTTGGGTGCGCAGTGTACGAGTTGCTGGCGGGCAAACCGCCGTTTACGGCGGTAAGCGCGGATGAGTTGCTATACAAACACCTAAAGGCCTCGCCACCCTCGTTGGAGGCTGCCGACGGGAACATCACGCCGGAGTTTGCGCAGCTCGTACGGAACTGCCTGGCAAAGGATCTGGCCGGCCGACCCCAAACCCTTGGCGATTTCCTGCTGGGCATGCGGATGACCCGCATATTCAAGATCGCCCCACAGCCACCCAAATAGGGGGACGGCTAACTATTGTTGCAAGGAACCGCCGCTGCTAACCGACGAAATAGGTTGAGGGACTCGAGAGTTGAGTTTATAATTGAGGTCGTAAAGCTACCACCAGTGGCGGCGGCTGGCCAGGCTGCGCCCGCCACGACCAGATGTACCGCGACCGCTGGCCGCGGCTTTACACGAGATGGTATTCTCCGAGGCGAACGACCATGGCAGGAAGCGAACACCGGCTCGTGTTCGAGCAACCGATTTACGAGTTGGAAGCCCGATTGCAGAAGCTGGAGGCGAAGCCCCAGCAGACTCCGGAACTCCGTAACGAAATCCGGTTGCTGCGTCGAGAGTTGACCGAACAGAAGAAAAAGATCTACAGTCGCCTAAGCCCCTGGGAGAAAGTCGAGGTTGCCCGGCATCCCGAACGCCCCATGACCACCGACTACCTCGAACTGGTCTTCGACGAGTTCGTCGAGTTACACGGCGACAAGTTCTTCGGCGACGACCGGGCGATCCGTACCGGCTGGGCCAAGCTGGATACCTATCGCGTGATGGTCGTCGGGCATCAAAAAGGCAGGACGCTAAAAGAACGCATGTCCTGCAACCACGGCTTCGCCCATCCCGAAGGATATCGCAAGGCCATCGCCAAGATGCGACTGGCCGCCAAGTTTCAAATGCCGGTGATCTGCTTGATTGACACCGGCGGTGCGCACCCGGGCATCGGCGCCGAAGAACGTGGCCAGGCCCAGCTGATCGCCAACTCGATGTTCGAGATGTCGCGACTGCCAACGCCCATTATTTGCGTCGTCATTGGAGAAGGGGGCT
>JAUWWA010000028.1 GCA_030617125.1 Pirellulales bacterium
CTCGACCTGGTCTACCGGCTGACGCGCGAGGAGAGTCCGACGCCGTACCGGCTGAACGTCGGCGACGAGATCCGAGTGGAATCGTTCACCGACTCGGCGCTCAGCCGCGAGTTGCTGGTCCAGCCTGACGGAACCGTCACGCTGCGGCTGCTAGGCCAGGTCCACGCCACGGGGCGCACCGTCACGCAATTGAAAAACATTCTGGAGAAGAGGTACAAAAAGTACTATAAGGTGCCGGCGATCACCGTCACGCCGCTACGCGTGAACACGAAGCTGGAGGACTTGCGCGCGGCGGTCGACAGCCGCTACGGGACGGGTGGGCAGCAGCGTGTGGCCCGGGTGACACCCGCCGGAAACATCTCCCTGCCGGTTCTCGGGTCGGTGTTTGTTCAGGGGCTGACACTCAGCGAGTTGCAAGTTGAGTTAAACGAGCGCTATCAAGAACGAATCTTCGGGATCGAGGTGATGCCGGTGCTGTTGGAGCGCGCGCCGCGTTACGTGTACGTGCTGGGCGAGGTGGCCACGCCCGGCCGCTTCGAGCTGACCGGCCCCACCACGCTGCTTCAGGCGATCAGCTTGGCCGGAAGTTGGAACGTCGGCGCGCACCTGAAGCAAATCGTTGTCTTCCGCCGCGGCGACGACTGGAGCCTGATGGCTACGATGGTCGACGTGCATCGGGCCTTGTTCGGCAAGCAGCCTTGCCCTCCCGGCGAGATCTGGCTCGACGATTCCGACGTGATTATCGTGCCGAAGAGCCCGATCCTGGCGGCCGACGATTTTATCGACTTGGTGTTCACGCGCGGCATCTACGGCGTGTTTCCGATGAGTGCGTCGCTGGACTTCGTGAAGCTTAGTTCACTGTAGCACTACAGATCGTCAAAGAACTTATCCAATGCACCGTCGTCGGGTTTGATGTCGTCCAGCTCGCTCATAAGTTCCGCGGCCATTGCTTCAAGGTCCGGAACCTCCGCCGGCGTGGCATCGGATGGCGCCGCCTCGCCGGCCGGCACAAAGTCGAACGTGGCGCCCTCGCCACCGGACGGAGCCGGCACAGCGTCCTCCTCGACGACCTTCGCGGCCGGCACCGCATCAAGATCGCCGTCGTAGTCGTAGTCCGCCCGAAACGTCAACGGCCCGACGGAAAACTGCTTGCCCGGGTACAGCGGCGCCTCGCTGACACGTTGCCCCTCGACGACCGTCCCATTGAGGCTTCCGAGATCGCGAATCATCAGCAGGCCGTTCCGCTCGAAGATCTCAGAGTGCCGGCGCGAGATCATCGGGTGCGCGACGGTCAGTCCGGCTTCGCGGCTTCGGCCGATAACGGTGGGCAGCTTCAAGGCGACCTCGGTCTTGTTCGCCCTGCCGCCAACAACAATCAGTTTCGCTTCCATTGGTGGTTTTTCGCTCTGATTTCCCAACGCGATTAGATGCCACCTCAATCATGATAGTCTTGGATGAGCCAAGTAGCAACGGCCAGCAGGCCGGGAATCGCGTGGGTTGTCTGAGACATGTGGGCATTGCAGGGGTGCTGCGAAGCCTGGGGATTTTCAGCGCGGCCGCATCCGGCGGAATTGCTTGCCGGCTCCCCCCACAAGAAGGCCCATTGACCGCCGCGGTCGAATCCGTTTCACTTGCGCGAGGCTCAATTGCCCTTGAATGTCGTCTCGGGACACCTATAATCCCGTGTTCCGACGATGGCGGGTTCATCGCCTCGCGGCGGCGGATCGGCTTGCAGGCGGGTGTAGCTCAGTTGGCAGAGCACGACGTTGCCAACGTCGTTGTCGTGGGTTCGAATCCCATCACCCGCTCCTTTGTCATTTTGGCTCACCTTACTCGACGGCAGGAAACATGGCTGATACCCAGAACCCGAACTCCGACGACGCCTTGACCACCGACGACGATCCCGCCGACAACCAGACCGATGTCGACGTGGACGAAATGGACGCGGACGACATGGATGAGCCGGTTGCGACGGCCCAGGCGGAGCAAGCGGACGAGGAAGCGGAGAAGCTGCAACTGGACGTGACGGTCGACGAGCGTAGCGCGTGCGCGCGTCATATCACGGTGACGATTCCGCGCGACGATATCGACCGTTACTACGACAAGGAATTCACCGAACTGATGCCGACGGCGCAGGTGCCCGGTTTTCGCCCCGGCCGTACGCCGCGGAAGCTGGTCGAGAAGCGTTTTCGCAAGGACGTTGCGGATCGGGTGAAGAGCAACCTGCTGATGGATGGGCTTGCGCAGCTCAGCGAAGAGCAGGACCTCTCGCCGATCAGCGAGCCGGACATCGACCTCGACGCGATCGACATTCCGGACGACGGGCCGATGACGTTCGAGTTTGATCTGGAGGTTCGTCCCCAGTTCGAGTTGCCGAAGTGGAAGAGGCTTTTGATCGAGAAGCCGTTGCGCGAGTTCTCGGCCGAAGACGTAGACAGGACGTTGCAGAACGTGTTGGCCAATCGCGGCCGGCTGCTTCCCTACGAGGGACCGGCGGAGGCGGGCGACTACATCACGACGAATCTCACGTTCAAGCACGGCGACGAGGTCCTCTCCCAGGGTGCCGAAGAGGTGATCCGGATTCGGCCCGTGCTGAGTTTCCGCGATGGCAGAATCGAGGAGTTCGACAAGTTGTTGACGGGCGTGCAGTCGGGCGAAACGCGCCGAGGCAAGGCCAAACTCACCGACGACGCCCCGAACGTCGCCATGCGAGGCAAGGAAGTCATCGCTGAGTTTGAGATTCTCGAAGTCAAGAGACTTGAAGTGCCCGAACTTGACGAGGAACTGCTCGACGAGTTGGGCGGTTTCGAGTTGGAGGCCGATTTCCGCGACACGATTAAGGACCAACTCGAGCGCCAGTTGGACTACGCGCAGCACCGCCGCGCCCGAGAGCAGATCACTGCCGCCTTGACGGTGGCCGCCGATTGGGAGCTGCCGCCCGAGTTGCTCGAGCGGCAGAGCCAACGGGAGCTGCAGCGAGCGGTGCTCGAGTTGCGGCGCAGCGGGTTCGACGAGAACGAGATTCGCGCCCACGAAAACGCCCTGCGTCAGAACAGCCGGGCCTCGACCGCCCGGGCACTGAAGGAGCATTTCATCCTCGAACGCATCGCCGAGGAGGAAGAGATCGAGGTCGACGAGGAAGACTACGATCGCGAAATCCGGCTGATCGCGGCCCAGAGCAACGAGTCGCCGCGTCGGGTCCGGGCGAGGTTGGAAAAGTCCGGCTCGATGGACGTGCTGCGAAACCAGATCGTCGAACGCAAGGTGATCGAGTTAATCCTCGAACATGCCGATTTCAAGGAAGTTCCTTACGAGATGGAAGGAGCCGACGAAGAAGCGATCGACCAGGCGGCCGGGGGCGAGGTATCGGATATCCCCGAGGCAAAACCCGAAAGCGGCGAAGCCGCCGAAGGCGGCCGGCCGAAGGAACCGCCCTTGCGGGAGTAGTGCCGCGAACCGAGGATCGCAGATTTGTTTGGCTGCCGCCGGTACGGCGGCGTGAATGTTTGGCCGCCGCCGGTATGGCGGCGTGAATCACCGGGCGTGGATGCCTCGGCTAGACTGAAAACGAAGGACCGCTTATGAGCCATTCCCCTTGGCCGATGCCGATGGATCCGGTGTTGGCGTATCGCGATTATCAGCGTCAGCGTCAGATGACGCTTGACGATCTCTTGCTGGAAAACCGGATCATCTTTCTGCCCGGCGAAATCAACGACGCCCGGGCGAACGCGCTGGTGATGCAGCTTCTGTACTTGCAGAGTGAGAATCGCCACAAGGACATCCATTTCTACATCAATTCGCCCGGCGGCAGTGTCAGCGCCACGTTGGCGGTCTACGACACGATGCAGATACTCAGTTGTCCCGTGGCGACGTACTGCGTGGGGCTGGCGGCCAGCGGCGGTGCGGTCTTGCTGGCCGGCGGGGCCAAGAAGAAACGTTTCGCGTTGCCGAACGCCAAAGTGATGCTCCACCAGCCGTACGGGCACGTCGGCGGCCAGGTTTCCGATATCGAAATCCAGGCCGACGAAATCCTCAAGACGCGGGACGCCCTCAATACAATCCTTGCCGGCCATACCGGGCAGCCGATCGACCGGATCGCCAAGGACACCGACCGCGACTTCTACATGAACGCCGAGGCGGCCAAGGAGTACGGTGTGGTGGACGATATCCTGACCAAGAAAGAAGCCGATCAAGACGAGGACGAGGACTGA
This sequence comes from Pirellulales bacterium, assembly GCA_030617125.1. Classification (GTDB taxonomy): domain Bacteria; phylum Planctomycetota; class Planctomycetia; order Pirellulales; family Thermoguttaceae; genus JAUWWA01. Next base: position 4,212 of record JAUWWA010000028.1, read on the forward strand.
CATGCCTTTGATTCCGTACGTGATTGAGAAGAGCGGCCGCGAAGAGCGGGCGATGGACATTTACAGCCGCCTGTTGAAGGACCGTATCATCTTTCTCGGCTCACAGCTCAACGACGAGGTGGCCAACGCGACCGTCGCCCAGTTGCTCTTCCTCCAGTCGGAGGACCCAAAGGCGGATATCCACCTTTATATCAACTCGCCCGGTGGGAGCATCTCGGCCGGGCTGGCCATCTACGACACCATGCAGTTCGTCAACTGCGACGTGGCCACCTATTGCGTCGGCCAGTGCGCTTCGATGGGCGCCGTGCTGCTGACCGCCGGCGCCGAAGGAAAACGCAAGGCCCTGCCCAACTCCCGCATCATGATCCACCAACCCATGGCCGGCATGGAAGGCTCGGCCGAGGACATCATGATCCATGCCAAGGAATTCACCAAAATCAAGGAGCGGCTCAACAAGATCCTCATCAAGCACACCGGACACGCACTGGAAAAAATTGAACAAGATACCGATCGCGACCGATTTATGTCGGCCGAGGAAGCCCTCGAATACCGGCTAATCGACGCCGTGATTGAACATGTGCAGGAAACGGAGTAAGCACTCGCACACCCATTCCGCCTGAGGTCGACATGAGAACATGGAAGTTTCTTGTCGCGGGGCTGCTGCTGGCGACAGTGGCCGGCTGCCGGACCGATCCGAATATCCTCCTGTTGGAGCGGGAACTCCGCTTGCACGAAGACGAAATCTACCGCCTCCGCGCCCAACTCGAAGACTGTCATGAAGTCATGCAAGCCGGCGCAGTGCCCGCCATCGTCGTTGGCGAATCGTCGGGCGTTCCCGGCAGCGCCCCGCCGCGTGTTCGTAGGAGCGTACCGTCAGATACCCGCGGAAGCGAAGCGCCGAACCTGCCGTCCTTGCAGAACGTGACGCCCGATATGTCTGGGGCCGTGTTGGGGGAGAAGGTCCCCAGTACGCTGAAGCATGGCGCTGTGCCCAAGAAAAGCGATCCTTCGCCGGTCCCGCACGAATCCAGTCCCACGAACCAACCGCGCGAGGAAGAACCAGACGAGGCCCCAAGAGCGTCTCAAACCAATGCGATACTGCCGGCCGGTGCAACCGGCAGCCGCCGAGTGGCCCGGCTTGCGCTGAGCCGGCTGCTGTGCGGCGGCTACGACAACGACGGCCGCCCGGGTGATGAAGGCATCACGCTCCGCCTGCAACCCCGCGACGCCCAGGGACGGCTCGTCGAGGCGCCCGGCGACGTCGCAGTGGTCGTGCTCGATTCGGCGCTCCGCGGCGAGTCCGCGCGCGTGGCCCGCTGGGACTTCACCGCCGCACAGACGGCCACCCGCTTCCGTGGCAGCGGAACCACCCGGGGTATCCAACTGAAAGCCCCCTGGCCGGCCGCCGCGCCGTCGCATGGTAGACTTCACCTCTTCGTGCGATACACGACGGCGGACGGGCGCCGCTTTGAGGTCGATCAGCCGATCCGCGTGGCAGTCTCGGGCGAGCGACTACCGCGCTGGGTGGCGACCGATCCGCCCGTGGAACCTCCCACACCGACGGTCCGGCTTCCGCAATCGCGGCCGGCGCGCCCGGCGTCGCGGCCCGCCGAGCCGAGCATCCAGCGTCCCGTCTGGTCGCCGCATCGGTAGCATTAACGGAGTCAGACTCTCAATCTTCAATCTTGACCCGGCAAGCCCAAGACTCGCGAAAACGCAAATGCGCGGGATGCAAGCGCCCACTCTGCCATCCAACAACCGGATTCGGGTCACCCCCCGCTCGTTGTAGGTTCACCGGTTTGACATTGACGCTCGGGCGGCTTCCACTACAATGCCGCGACCCGGTACGCCGCCAACCAGCACCGACGCTGAATCCACGTGATGACCAAACCCGAGCAAGATGAACACACCGGCGGGGGGCTCGCCTTGGAGGCCGCTCGACGCACGAAGCTGCACAAAATAGAGGAACTGGGAATCGACCCCTGGGGCGGACGATTCGACAATCATACGCCCATCGCCCAAATCCGGGATCGTCAAGACGAGATCGTCGTCCACCCGCTTCGCGAAGGGCAACGCTCGCCGAAGCAGACTGGGCCGAAGGTCCGTGCCGCCGGCCGCATCGTCCTGCAGCGCGGCGCCGGCAAGCTGATCTTCGTCGACATCCGCGACTGGACCGGCAAGATCCAACTGCTGATCGGCAAGAAGCAGGTGGGCGAAAAAAATTGGGCGCTGGCCGAGTGTCTCGACCTGGGCGACATTATCGGCGTCGACGGCGAGTTGAAGCGGACTCAAACGGGCGAGCTGACGATCTTCGTCGAGGACCTGCACTTTCTGACCAAGTCGATCGAGACGCCGCCGGCGAAGCACAAGGGCCTGACCGACCCGGAACTGCGGCAGCGGATGCGGTACCTCGACCTGATCCACACCGACGGCGTGCTGGAGCGGTTCCTGCGCCGGGCGAAGATCGTGCAGTCGATCCGTGACACGTTGGCCGGCGAGGGTTTTGTCGATGCGGAAGGCCCCACGCTGCATGCGATCGCCGGCGGCGCCGCCGCACGCCCTTTCACCACGCACCACAACGCACTCGAGATTGATCTCTACCTGCGCATTGCCCTGGAGCTGCACCTGAAACGGCTGCTGGTTGGGGGGATCGAGCGGGTGTACGAATTGGGCCGCGTGTATCGCAACGAGGGCATCAGCCCGCGGCATAACCCCGAGTTCACCATGCTCGAAGCGTATCAGGCCTACGGCGACTACGAGACGATGATAACACTGACGGAGAAGCTTGTCGTCGAGGCGATCCGCGCCACCGGCCAGGGCCATTTGCTGCCGTGGGGCGAGCGGGAAATCGACTTCACCGCGCCGTTCGCTCGAAAGACCTACGACGAACTGTTCACCGAGCACACCGGCGTGGCGGCCGACGACCCGGCCGCGATCCGGGCGCACGCCGAGCAGATCGGACTGCCGACCTCCGGCGTGCATCCCGACGTGGCTAAAAGCGAAGTGTTCGAGGCGCAGGTTGAAGACGCGCTCGCGGGCCCGGTCTTTGTGATCGACTACCCGGCCGCCGTCTGCCCGCTGACGAAGCGCAAGGCCGACAACCCGGCGGTCGCCGAGCGGTTCGAGTTGTTCATCGAGGGTATGGAAGTGGCCAACGCGTACACGGAGCTGAACGATCCCGACTTGCAAGAGGAGCTTCTCAGCCGGCAATTGGACGGCCTGTCGGAAGACGAGTCGATGGCGAAGATGGATCGGGATTTCGTCCGGGCGCTGCGCCACGGGATGCCCCCGGCCGGCGGCCTGGGCATCGGCATCGACCGGCTCGTGATGCTGCTGACCAACTCGCAGACGATTCGCGAGGTGATATTGTTCCCGTTGTTGCGACCGGAAGCGGAATAGAGTGCTTTTTCGCCGCCGTACCGACGGCGGCTTAACATTGTTGCGATCCCCGATTCCCGATTCCCGATCCCCAGTCCCCAGTCCCCAGCCCCCAGTCCCCAGCCCCCAGTCCCCATGTACAAACTCCTTCTCTGCCTGCGTTATCTCCGCACGCGGTACATTGCTTTGGCGTCGATCATCAGCGTGATGCTCGGCGTGGCCACGATGATCGTGGTCAACAGCGTGATGGCCGGATTCACGACCGAGATGCAAAATCGTATCCACGGCATTCTCGCCGACGTGATCGTCGACGCCAGAAGCCTCGAAGGCATGTACGACGCCCAGTGGCACATGGAGCAGATCCGCCACGTGGCGGGCGACGAGATCGAGGGCATGACGGTCACGGTCGCCGTGCCGGCCATGCTCAGTTTCCAGTACGGCGGCGAGTGGATCACCCGGCAGGTCCAACTGATCGGCATCGACGAGAAGACACAAGGAAAAGTGAGCGATTTTGCGAAATACCTTCAGCACGAGGAGAATCGCCGACAGATGAGTTTCCTGTTGCGCGAGGGGGGTTACGACACGCGCGATCACCAGGCCGGGGCGGAAGCGCCCGAGCGGACGCAAATGAAGAGCGCCGGGTGGACGCATCGGCGGCGGGTCGCCCGGGCCAATGCGTTTCGCAGACAACTCGAGCGATCACAGCAGTCGTCCGCGCCAGCCGAGGAAACCGCGCCGACCGGCCCGGCCGATCCGTTCGCCGCGCGCCGGACGGAATCGAACGAGTTCAACCCGGCCCGAGAGCAGCATACCGGCGTGGTGATGGGGATCGCGCTGGCAAGTTTTCGCACTCCCCAGGGCGAGGACCGCTTCCTTGTGCTGCCCGGCGACGACGTGAAACTGACGTTCCCGACTGCCGGCACGCCGCCGAAGGCCAGCAGCGACAACTTCACGGTGGTCGACTTCTACGAAAGCAAGATGAGTGAGTATGACTCGAGCTTCGTATTTGTGCCGATCCGCAAGTTGCAGGAGCTGCGCGGGATGATCGAGTGGGAGACGGGGATCGGTATGATTACGTCGATCCAAATCCGTCTCAAGCCTGGCGTCGACGGCGTGGCTGTGCGCGACAAGCTTCGCGAGGCGTTCCCGCCGGAGCTGTACGTGATCGCGACGTGGCGCGACAAGCAAGGCCCCTTGCTGGCCGCCGTGCAGATGGAAACCGCCATTCTCAACGTGCTGTTGTTTCTGATCATCGCCGTGGCGGGGTTCGGCATCTTGGCCATCTTCCTGATGATCGTGATCGAGAAGACGCGGGACATTGGCATTCTGAAGTCGCTCGGCGCCTCGCCCGGCGGTGTGATGGGCATCTTCCTCGCTTACGGGCTGTCGCTCGGGTTGGTCGGCTCGGGCGTAGGGCTGGTGCTGGGGTTGCTCTTCGTGAAGTACATCAACGAAATCGCCGACGTGTTGGGTTGGATCATGGGCCACGAACTGTTCAGCCCCGATGTCTACTACTTCTTCAAAATCCCCACTGTCGTCGATCCGGCGACGATCGCCTGGATCGTCTCCGGCGCGCTGGTTATCGCCGTGTTGGCGAGTGTCCTGCCGGCGTTGCGCGCGGCAATGTTGCATCCCGTGGAGGCGTTGCGCTATGAGTAGTGATGCTGTGAGTAACGACGTGGAACGCACTTGGAGCGAACCGCCCGGTCGGCAACCGTCGACGATCGACCCGGCCGCGCACCTCCACCCACGGGAACCGCGCGGGCCGCATCTGACGTTCCCTCGGGCGGAAGAAGTCCGCCGCTTGCAGCCGGCCCGGGCTGAAGCGGAAGCGAGGCATCAACTGGCGGCCGTCGAGCTGGCCAAGGCGTACCGCAAGGGCAACGTTACGATCCGCGTCTTGAAAGGGGCGAACCTCGGCGTTGATCGCGGCGAATTCCTCGCCGTCGTCGGCCAGAGCGGTTCGGGCAAGAGCACGCTGTTGCACTTGCTCGGCACGCTCGACGCGCCCGATCAGGGCGAAATCCACTTCGAGGGCCGGCGGATCGACAACCAGCCGTCGCGCAATCGCGAGGTTCTGCGAAACCGGCGTTTCGGGATGATTTTCCAGTTCTACCACCTCTTGCCCGAGCTGACCACGCTGGAGAACGTGCTCATGCCACTGATGATCGCCCACGGCACGTTGAGCTACCTGCGGCATCGCCGCCGGCACCGGGCGGCGGCCGTGGAACTGCTTCAGATGGTCGGCCTGGAACACCGATTGAACCACAAGCCGCGGGAACTCAGCGGCGGGGAGATGCAACGGGCGGCCATCGCCCGGGCCCTGGTCGCCGGGCCCGATCTGCTCCTGGCCGACGAGCCCACCGGCAATCTCGACCGCGACACCGGGCAGCAGATTATCGAAATCCTGCGAACCTTGAACCGGCGGCAAAACCTCACTATAGTGATGGTTACCCACGACCCGGCCATCGCGGAAGCGGCCGACCGCGTCGTCCGCCTGGCCGACGGCCGGATTGAAATGGGGGCCGGGGGCTAAGGACAATACCGTTGAAATAGCGATAAGTACCGATACCGCACGTAGTTCCCCAGCCCCTGGTGGTCTGTCGCAGCTTAACTGTTATGTTTAGCGGGGGCGCGAAACGCACCGCCCCGAAAAAACAAAAAACGGGCGCGGAGCGGGACCCCCCGAGAACGCCGCAAGCACGCCCCCGGTGGGGACCCGCCGATAACACCAAA
>JAUWWA010000005.1 GCA_030617125.1 Pirellulales bacterium
CCGAAATCTTCGAGACGGGCATCAAGGTGATCGACTTGCTCGCGCCGTTCGTCCGTGGCGGCAAGGCGGGTCTGTTCGGCGGGGCCGGACTCGGCAAGACTGTCATCCTCACCGAGCTGATCGCGCGGATCGCCTCGTCGCACGGTGGCTACTCCGTCTTCGCGGGCATCGGCGAACGCACACGCGAAGGAAACGATCTATGGCTCGAAATGCAGAAAACGAAAATCGGCGACACCGGCCGAAGCGTCCTGGAGCAGACCTGCATGGTCTTCGGCCAGATGAACGAGCCGCCGGGTGCAAGGCTCCGCGTTGGGCTCTCGGCGCTGACCATGGCCGAATACTTCCGCGACACGACCGGCGCCGACGTGCTGCTGTTCATCGACAACATCTTCCGTTTCTCGCAGGCCGGCAGCGAGGTGTCGGCCTTGCTGGGCCGGATGCCCTCGGCCGTGGGCTATCAACCCACGCTGGCCACCGAGATGGGCCAACTGCAGGAACGGATCGCCTCAACGAGCAAGGGCGCGATCACGTCGGTCCAGGCGGTGTACGTGCCGGCCGACGACCCGACCGACCCCGCGCCGGCCGCAGCATTCAGCCAACTCGATGCGTTCATCTACCTGGAGCGTTCGATCTCTGAAAAAGGCATCTACCCGGCCGTCGATCCGCTGGCCAGTTCGAGCCGCGTGCTCGACCCACAGTACGTCGGCGATCGGCACTACGCCATCGCGCGACGCGTGCAGATGGCCTTACAGCGTTACCGCGAGCTGCAAGACATCATCGCCATCCTCGGCGTCGACGAACTGAGCGAGGAGGACAAGCTCATCGTGCACCGCGCCCGGCGCACGGAACGGTTCCTCTCACAACCGTTCCTCGTGGCCGAGGTGTTCACCGGCAAGCCCGGCGAGATCACGCCGCTGGAAGACACCATCCGCAGCTTCGAGGAGATCGCCGACGGCAAGTGGGACCACCTGCCCGAGCAGGCGTTCATGTACGTCGGTCCGATCGAGCAGGCCGAAGAGCAAGCGAAGAAGTTGGAAGCGGAAAGGAAGTAGGAATGATGAATGATGAATGATGAATGATGAATGATGAAGGATGAGTGATGAAGGATCAATGACAAACAACGTTTGGCCGCCGCCGGGACGGCGGCGAGCTGACGCCTATACCCGACACCTGACTCCTGACCACTGACCACTGCCCCCTCCACCATGCCCGAACTCCATTGCATCGTCGTCACTCCCGAGCAGACCGTGCGCGACGGTCCGGCCCAGTTCGTCGCGCTTTCGCTCTACGACGGTGAGATCGGGCTCGCTCCGGGCCATACGCCCTTGATCGGCCGGCTCGGCTGCGGCGAGATGCGCATCACCCACGACGGCCACGTCGATCGCTACTACGTCGAGGGGGGATTCGTCGAGGTGCTCGGCAATGTGGTTTCCGTGCTGACCAATCGGGCGATCCCCGCGGCAGAGCTCGACGCTGACGTCGCGCGGGAGCAACTCACTTCGGCCCGGGTCCGAACGGCCAACACGCCCGAACTGATGACCGCCCGCGACCGCGCCGTCGAGCAAGCTCGCGCCCAGCTACGCGTCGCCCGGCGCACATAAAGCCGCGACCGCTGTGCTACGTGTCGTTTCGGCGTTGAAGGTCCGCTAGCGTAGGGACTTCGGCAGGAGGTTCTTGAAATTGTCGAGCAATCCGGTTCGTGGCGTGGGTTGCTTGGGCTGTTTTGCCGTGGGGGGCTCGGCGGCGGTCCCCCTGCCGGCCACCGTCTCGCCGGATTGAAGCGGCACGTTCTCCTCGAGGAACTGCGGCCAGTAGCCTTCCAACAACCGCAGGCAATCGCCGAGCCGGCCATTGCGCAGCGTCACGTGGATGAGCGTAACGAGCTTCAAGAGTTCCTTGACTTCGTTGTCGCTGAACCGCAGATCGGAGAGTTCGACGTCGTCGATCCACACCTCGCCCGGCCCCATCAAATCGAATCGCACCTGCAACTGCGAGAGCCCCTCGAGCGGCAGATCGTTGATGGGGAAGATGAAGCGTTGCCACTGGGTGCCGACGGGGCTGACACCGCTCGGGCGGTTGACGTCTAGCCCGACCGGCGCCGCGGCATAGTAGTCCCAGCGGTCGAAGTGTTTTCCCTGCAGCGCCAATCGCAAGGGAGGCTGCTTGTTGGGGTCATCGGTGCGAAGCCAGACGGACAGCGACAGGCGCCCGCTCAGCGGCGGTTCGAATGGCCGGCTGACCAGGCAGGCGATCGGGCCGTTGCTGGTCATCTTGGCCGACGCCGTGCCGCCGGCGCGCCGGGTCCTGTCGAGCGCCACCTCCACGCCGAGCCGCTCAGTGGAGGCCCAGCCGGGGATGGCGCCCGCGCGATCGGTCTTCTGCTCGAAGCCGGGGTTTTCGAGCACCCGAAGCGGCGGCGCCGGCGCGCGCAGCAACGCGGTTCGCCCGCCCAACGCACTGATCCGCTGCTTCAAGGCCGCCTCGACCGCTTCGGAAAACGCGACACGCGGCTGGGTGAACGCCACGTCGGCGTCCGGCAACCGAGCCGCCACCACGTCGTACGGCCGCAACTTGACCTTCCAGTACGTCCCGGCGGCATCATGCTTCAGTGGCGGCAGCGGCCTTGTGCCGGTCAGTTCTTCCAGCCGGCAGCCGGGTGGTGCGTCGAGACGGACTTGCGCCGTGCAACGAATCGGCGAATCGTTGACCGCGTACACATACGTGGATCCCTGGTGCACGCCGTAGCGGAACGTCACCGGCTGCGATGCGGCCGTCTCGCGGCGATTGCCTACTCGACGAAAACGGACTGCCGGCAAACGCCGATAGACGGCCACCACGTCGCGAACCGCTGCTTCCTGGCCCAGCGGCAGCAGCCACCCGCCGTCGACCATCACCTGCGCGTCGAGCGTCGCCAGGCTATGCACGAACCGCCGCCGGTTCTGCTCGGCCGACGGCGCCGGCTGAGAGACCAACCACGTATAGGCGGGCCGAAACGGGCTCTTCTGGTCGAACGACGCGATCCGCACTTTCCGCGGCGGGTGGAAGAACAAACTGCCTGGAGTCGAAACCTCCCGGAAGTACTGATCCACGTCGGGCATCTGGCCGATTTCCAGATCGACTGCCCGAGCGTTCAGCCGTCCGGTCGGCGTGATCCGCTCACCGCGCAGCAGCACCAAGCCCGGTTCGTTCTCGTAGTGCCGCACGTCGATGCCGATTTGCAGCATGGCCTCGGCGAGGGTCGTTCGCCTGGGCAGCGCCGGGCGGAGTTGGCTTTCCAGGTCGGCGCCGGCCAACGCGCCGGCATCGGCCAGATACAAACGTCCCTTGGGCCGCATCGCCGCAAGCTCGCCATGGGCGCGCCGGTGGAAGCGGCTTAGTTGTTCCGCGCGCCACTCGAGCCACTCGCGTCGATACTCGGCGGCCAAAAGTGCGGCCCGCCGGGCAAAACGCTCCGGCCCCGAAGCCGCAAGCTTCACGCCCGTGTCCTGCTCGAAACGCGCGATCGTGGCGTCGTCCATTCCCCAGTCGGGGCCGGGCAATTGGGCATAGCCGTCGGCCGAAAGCCGAATCGCCACACCGGCGAACGACGGATGATGCGAATACCGCCCGACAAGCTCCCGAACCACGTCGAGCATCGCCTCCTGGACCCGCGGATCGAGCACGTTGTAGTAAGGGGCCCGTGCCCGCCGCGCCGGCCGGCTCTGGCACCAGGTCTTGCCGTCCGGGCCGATCCATTCGATGCCCTCGCTCTGCGATCCGCCCTGCCGACGAAGCGCCTCGAGTTGTGGCAACGGCGATGCGAACTCGATCATCGGAATAAGCTGCAACCGCCGGCGATCGAACATCTGCAGCAGCATCTCCAGCACGTCCTTGCGAATCGGGTCGGGGGCCGTGGCGAAGAACACGCCCGTGTCGTATCGCGGCGTGGGCTGAAGGACCTTGCTCGGGTAGATCGTGCTGCCGTCGGCCGCGACCGAGAGCATCAAGGCGTTGTAGCCGACGTGTTCGAGGTACTCGACCAGTCGCCGCCCGCCGTCATAAAACGTCCCCCAGTCGTCGAGGCTGTGCTCGCTCCAAACGTCGAACCGCTCGGCGGCCGAGAAGTTCTCGGGAAACAACGGACGGTCGAGGTAAGCGGCCAGCAATCGTTGGGAATCCTGCCGTCGCGGGAGATCCGCCACCGGCAAGTGCTCCCAGCCGGCCAATACGCGAATCTTCCCGTACACCGCCGGCGAACGCTCGCGGAGATTGCTCACCAACACCATCGGCGTGCGCGTGCGCGGCCAGAAGATCAACCGATGCCGAATCCAGCGCGGCGTGCCGCCGCCGACAAGCGGCGCCGGCGTGTCGATCCCCGAGTCCAGTCCGATGGGCATCAGCGCGCCGGCCGCGTTCGGCTCCATGACGCTGATGCCCATCGTTTGCGGCACGTCGCTGGGATATTCGACTTCGAGAATATGCGGCAGGCCAGGCCGATCGATCGGCAGCCAGTAGGCCTCCCAACTGACGTCGCCGGAGCGGCGGTTGGGGTTCAGTTGGGCCAGTTCGCCCAACGAGTGCTGCACGACGGTCAGGTTGCCGTTGCCCAAGGAGCCCTTCCATAGGCGCGGCAGCTTGCCCAACCGGTCCCACCATCGCGCGTTGGCCGGATCGATCTCCGCGACTTCATGCAGCTCACCCCCGCCGTCGGACAACCACGCCGGAGGGTCTGCATCCAAGACCAACAACTGGACCCTCCGCTCGACAATTGCCTTCTTCCACTTCAGCGGCCTGCGGACCGCCTCTTGCCAGGCGAAACCGTGCGCGGCGGTGATGACCACGTCGTATACGCCCTCGGCCTCGGGAAGTTTGACCTCCACGGGGATGCTTACCGGGCGCCCGGCCCGAACGTCGTGCTGCTGCGACCACAACTCTTGCCGCGCCCGTCTGGCCAAGAGTTGAATCCGGATCCGCAACTTGGTTCCGGCATCGACGCCCAGCATGTGGGGCTCCAAGGTGAACGAAAACGTCTCACCCGGCGAGAAGATCATGGTGTCGCGCGAGAAGCGTACGCGCAACCGGTCGCCCGGCATGCGGCGGACCAGTAGCCGATTGCCCTGGTTGTCGAGTTCCTTGTCGAAGAATTCGTCGGAGAGCCCGGCCACGGGGATCTCAATCGGCGCGGCATGCTGGGCGCCGTCTTCGGCCGTCAACTTCACGATCAATCTCGCCTCCGGCGGCGCGCTCAACAGTAGGTCGACGCCGTCGTACGACCGTGGGCTCCGTTGGCGGATTTGCAGCTTGCCGGACTCAAGCCACATCGAGCCGGGCTCGTCGGCCTCGATGCCCAGGGCTCGCGGCTCGGACAGCGTGCCGCGGCGGTCGAGCCAGACGGCGCCTTCCCACGTCCGCTCGGCCCCGCCGCCCCAGGCGATCCGCACTCGGATCGTCTCCTCGGCCGCCGAACACCCACGCTGCGTCATCGCCAACAACAGCAACAGCGCAAGCCGACCGCTACGTCGGACCGGCAATCGCGTGCCGCAACCGAACCACCATCGCGACGTACGCGGACTTCCGTGTCCGAACATCGGCGTTCCAGCGTATTGAAGGAGGGAAAGGCCGCTTCCTTGGAATAGAGGGCGGCGAATTATAGCCACACTCCCAAGGACCCACTACCCTGATTGGCCGGATTCTTGGCGAATTTGGGAATTTGTGGCCGTCTAGCCGGTTGTGGGCACGTGTAAGTGGGAGAAAGAGGGGAAAGGGGAAGAAGAACTCGGGTATCTTGATTTCAACTTCTCTAGCTTCACCCGCTTTCCTCAACTTCCTTTTCTGATTTCGTTTCTTCTCATTCCAGCCCGTTCAGCAAAACGTCGCTCAGCGGCGGCAGGTCGGAAATGTCGCCCGAGCGGAGCATCTGTTCGTACCGGGCCATGGTGTCCTCTAAACACTCGACCACGTCGCGGCATCGGTCGGCGACGTTGTTCACCTCGTAGCGATCGTCGGGCTTGGCGAACAGCTCCATCTCGCCGCACGCGCGAAGATACCATGCCGGCGTGCGCATCGCCCGCTCGTGGCGTTGGCCGACGATGCACAGCCGATCGCGCAGGGCGATTCGCTCCCCCTGGATGATCGGCATCAAGCTACCGGCGGTGGGCGAGCGCGGCACATGGTCTCCCGTGCCGCAGCAATCCCATAGCGTCGCCCAGAGGTCGGCCGGCTCGACCAGGGCCCGGCTCCGGACCATCGCGCCCAGGCCGTCGGGAAACTGCATCACAAGCGGCACGTGGACCAGTTCGCCGTAGAGCGCGTCGTCGCACGTGCCCACCCGGCGATGCTCGCCCAACGGGAACCCACGCGCACCGGTCAGCACCAACAGCGTTTCCTTGCCGGCCGGCGTGGCGTCGAGGAATTCCAGCAGCGCGCCGAGACACGCGTCCAGGAGCGAAACCTGCCCGGCGTACGACTGCGCGATGCCGAGCACTTCGTCCGGGTCAGGGTCTTCCGAGAGCATCACGTCGGGCACGTCGGCCGAAGTCGGCGGGTCCGGCTCGCCTTCATCCCAGTAGGCGTGGCGGAACGCCGGCGGCGCGTCCCACACCGTGCCCATGCCCGCCAGATGACACCACAACAAGAACGGGCGCGGCGCCGACGTGAGCCAACTGATCGCCTGGGCAAAACACTTTGCCAGATGCGTCTCGTCGATTTCGCCGGCGGTTTGTGGCTGCTCGGGCGGGTCGATCTCGATCAGCTCGTCGAAATCCTCGGCCGCCCGGCGTCCGGCCACTGCCCGCTCGTCGGTCAAGAGCGCCGTGCCAATCCCCGCGTCGCGGAACATCGTCGGCAGCGTCGGCCGGTCCTCAGGCGGCTCGTGCGGGCACATCGCGTGCCACCCCCGCCAATACGAGCGATAGAGCAACTCCAGCCGCGGCGAATCGATCAGCGCCTGATCGAACACGATCGACCGGCTTGCCAGGCGATCCATCTCTGGCGTTTCGATCCACGAGTTCCCGTACGCTCCCACGTGCCCACAGTGCAACCGATCGACGACAAGACAGATCACATTCATGCCCGGATTGTACCCAACCGGCGCGAGAGGCGACAGGGACGGGCGTTCAAGATGGCGTGCCGTTGCGGTGGAGCGGAGCGGTCCGCGACCAACAATTGACCAATCCAGAACGATGGAGTCCGGGGATACTTGCCCCGGTCTTCGACTTCTGCTAGAGTGAGGCTGATCGCTCACGGGCAGTACTTCGGCGTGGCCGGAGTCCCGTGAAGTGTTACATTCAAATGGAGGCAACCAACCATGCACAGCCAGATATCGTGGAGCACGTGGGCATTACTGATTTCTCTATGCTGTTCTGCCCAAGCGGCGGCGCCGCGGGGCGTCGACCTGGCCGCTTTGGAAGGCTGGGACATCGTGGTTTCCGAAGAGGCGATCCCAAGCGAGACCTACGCCGCCGAGGAATTCCAGCACTATGTCGCCACGGCCACCGGCCGCACGCTGCCGATCGTCAAAAGCGTCGACCGGCCGGACCGTCACGTCTTTGTAGGCCCGGGCAAACTCATGCGCGACAGCAAACTCGGCTTCACCGTCGACGGCTTCGGCCCGGAAGACCTGCGGATCGTCATCCGCGACGAGAACATCGTGATCGCCGGGGGCCGGCCGCGCGGAACGCTTTACGGCGTGTACACGTTTCTGGAAGACTACCTTGGCGTGCGCTTCCTCACCGCCGATCACACGCATGTGCCACCGGTCGGCGCGTGGCGCGTGGTCGGGCCGGTGGACCGCGTCTATCATCCGCCGCTAAAGATGCGCTGGAGCTACTACGGCGAGATCAACCGAAATCCCGCGTTCGCCGCGAGGTTGCGCGTCAACACCGTCGGTGACGATCCGAAGCTGGGCGGCAAATCCCGGCAACGGCTGATCAATCACTCTTTCGCCCGCCAGATCCCGTCGGCGAAGTACGGCAAGGAGCATCCGGAATACTACTGCCTGCGCGACGGCAAGCGGCTGGCCCAGGTCCGCAGCGACACCTACGACAACGAACCTTGCCTGACGAATCCCGACGTGTTGCGGATCGTGACCGACGCCGTGCTGGAGCAAATCAAGGGAAACCCGCGGGCAGCCAACGTCTCGGTCAGCCAAAACGACAATGCCAAGTACTGCCAGTGTCCCGACTGCGCCGCCATCGACCAGCGGGAGGGAACGCCCATGGGCTCGCTGCTGACGTTCGTCAACGCCGTGGCCGACGCCGTGGCCAAGCAGCACCCCGATGTCATGGTCGGCACATTGTCCTATTGGTATTCGCGCAAGCCGCCGAAGACGATCAGGCCGCGCCCCAACGTGCAAATCCAGTTGTGCAGTATCGAGTGTTGCCTGATCCATCCGATCAACGATCCGAGTTGTCCGCGGAACGTGGAATTCTGCCGGGACATGCAGGGGTGGGGCAAGCTCTGCGACCATATCTTTATCTGGAACTACAATACGAACTTCCATAACTATTTGCTGCCCTGCCCGAATCTGCGTGTGATCGAGCCGAACATCCGCCACTTCGTCGCCAACAACGCGAAGGGGATTTTCATGCAGGCCGCGGGCAACGCCATTGGGGCCGAGCTGTCCGAGCTGCGCAGCTATTTGATGAGCCGGCTCCTATGGAACCCCACCCTTAGCGGCGCCCAACTGATCGATGAGTTCCTCGACCTGCACTATGGACGCTCAGCCGGTCCCATCCGGCAATTCATCAACCAAGTTCACGACAAGGCGCAAGCCAGCGGCCGACATCACAACTGTTTTGGCCGGCTGGCGGACTACGGCCTTGACGAGAGCGACGCCCGGGCCGGGCTGGACGCCTTTGCCAAGGCCCTGGCCCTGGCGGAAACCGACGTGATCCGCTCCCGCGTCGAGAAGGCCTCCGTCTGTGCCTACAGGGCCGCTCTCGAGCCGATCTGGCATGCCGATGGGAAACCCCTTCAGCCGGATATGGCCAAGAAAATGCGGCCGGTGGCAAAACGTTTCTTCGAGCTGTGCGACAAGCACCGGATCGACAGGCACCGCGAGCACCAAGGAGACGTCAGCGCTGCCCGGCGGCGCCTCAAGAAGGCGTTTGGCTTGACAGAGGACGACACGTTTTGATAGAGCAAGAAAAGGGGTATGTTACTGTTTTGCCCGTTGTTGCTCGGGGTTCATGGCGGTTGACCGTGCGAGAACGGCAGCCTGTCCCCTTCTTCCTTCGTTGTCGTTCCAACATTGGCGCGCGACGCGAGCGATAAACAGCGGGTTGCCCAGCAGGTCGCGTCGTGCCTTGTGCGGCTGCTGCCAGAGGATGCCGAGCCATTCGGCGCCGCGCCGGCGGAGCCATGCCGGCGCGCGGCGGATGTCGCCGGCCCAGTAGTTGAACAGTCCTCCGACCGCCATGCACAGCGGCACGTTGAGCTTGTGCTGGTGGGCGTGGATCCAACGTTCCTGGATCGGGTTGCCCTGGCCGACCAAGAGCACGTCCGCCTGCGAGTCGTTGATCCGGCGGACGACGCCGGCGCTGCGTTCGGGCGTGTTCACGTAGCCGTGATGGTAGCCGGCCTGGGTCCATCCGGTGTACTTCGCAGCGGCGAACTGGGCGGCCCGAAAGATCGAATCCTCGTCGGCTCCCAGCAGAAAGTATCGGTATCCGCGGCCGGCGGTCGTCTCGAACAAGGCGGGCACGAGGTCGGTTCCCATGAGGTTAGCACGCAAACGGACGCCTTGTAGCCGAGCGGCCCAGCGCACGCCCGTCCCGTCGCCGAAAAGGTACTCCGCCGAACCGAGCACGTTGTGGAACTCCCGGTCGGCGGCGGCCAGGTTCAGCGTGTGGGCGTTGACGAAGAAAACGCTGCGGGCGTGGCCGTCGCGCCGCCGGATCAGTTCCTCGAGAAGTTCGATCGCCCGTGGCCGTGTCACGTCGGTGATGTGAATACCGAGGATCGACAGGCGCCGCAGGTCGGCGGCGTGAAGCGACGGGGCGTCGAGCCGAGGCGGTTCGATCTGCGGTGCATCGGTCGCGGCGGGCAGCGGCAGGGTCGGCGTCTGTGTCGAGTCGTTGCTGGGCATTTTGGGATCCGCGAAATTTTCTCAATACGCGCCGCGGCCGCTGAGCACACTCAGGGGCGTACGCAATAGTAGCTTGCAATCGGTCCAGAGGCTCTGGTTCCGGATGTACCGGATATCGAGCCGCATCCAATCTTCGAAGCCGACTTCGGAACGGCCGCTGACTTGCCACAGGCAGGTCAAGCCGGGCATTACCGACAAGCGGCGGCGGTGCCACGGCTCGAATCGAGCGACTTCCGCCACCGACAGCGGGCGCGGCCCAACCAGCGACATCTGTCCGAAGAGCACGCTGAAAAGTTGCGGGGTTTCGTCGAGGCTCGTCGTTCGCAGGAAACGGCCGAATCGGGTGATTCGCGGGTCGCGGCGGTTCTTGAAGACCGGACCCTCATGCTCGTTGGCGACCGTGTGCTGAACCTGATCGGCATCGAGCTGCATCGTGCGAAACTTGAACACCCAAAGCAGGCGGCCCAAGTAGCCGGAACGCCGCTGGCGATAGAGCGGCTTTCCATGCGTGGTTACCGTTAGGACAAGCAGCACGGCCAGCATAACGGGGCCCAGGACGACCAGCAGCACGACCGCACCGACGACATCCATCAGCCGCTTGGCTCTCCGGTACGCGGACGAAAGATTACCTTGGGGATCGACGATCGGCAGGCCCTGCCGGAGCCGGCGGCCGGCCAGCGAGATGGGCTGCCGCCGCGAAAGGGGCCGAAACGTCGGCCCGCCCTTTTGTTCCACAATACAGGTGCCCGACATTGGAAGATTGCACTGCTGCGGAAGCACTGCTGTTTGGTCTGTTGGCTGTGCCGTGACGATCATGTTGCCTCGCAGCTCGTGGAAAAAGGAAAAGGGCGCCAGGCACCTTTTTCAGCGTCGGGGTTGACTAGCAGGTCAATCATTCAGTGTGGCGAAAAAGGAGCCGGTCCCCTTTTCCTTCTCTCCAGGCGAAGCAAACGGTGCGCCGCGGCGGCAATGCTCGCCGCCGGCTGCCCGAATGTACCGTAACACCAGGCGGGCCAACCACTTAGGTGCTTCGCCGACGGGCATCCACCGCCGCGGGAATCGGCGCAAAAGGCGACACGGTTGCAAAAAGTCAACGTCGTGACAGGGAAATAGGAACCAGGAGGACGGAACCGGGCGCTCGGCCCGCACAACCGTGACTTATCCTTGAAATGACAACGTCACGGTGTTGACAGGACGAAGCTCGCAACGTAAACCGCCGGAGTTCACATCGGGATGCAAGCCCTCTTTGTCATCGCTGGTATCGTCGCGGTCGTCTGGGGCGCGATCGTCTTCCTGCGTGGCGGTCTGTTGGGTGGATGTCTCGCCGTGATGCTCGCCGGCACGTGTTTCAGCGTGCCGTTTCTCAAGGTGTCGTTCGGCGCGATTCCGCTCTCGATAGACCGCATTCTGCTGCTGGTGCTAATTGCGCAATACGCCCTGTGGCGCCGTTGGGGGGTGGTCGAAGCGAAGCCGGCCGGAAATGCCGAGTTCGTCCTCTGCGCGCTGATCGGCATGATGGTGCTGAGCACGTTCAGGGCCGATTACCAGAGATTGGGCTACCAGCCCGTCGCGTGGCTGATCCTCTACTACTTGATGCCGTTTGGCGTTTACTGGATCGCCCGGCAGGCGCCGCTTTCCGAGCGCGCCGCGACGACGTTGTTCGGATGCCTTGCCGCGATGGCCGTCTATCTGGCCGTTACCGTTGTGGCCGAGAAGTATCAACTCTGGTGGCTGCTGCTGCCGAGGTACATCGCAACGACGGCGATCCGCGGCGAGGCGGAATTCATCGGGCGTGGGCGAGGGCCGCTGCTGAATCCGATCGGCTCGGGGGCGTTGCTGGCTGTCTGCACGTGCGGCGCGCTGATGTGGTGGCCGCGAGTCGGCCGTCATGGGCGAATGCTGTTGGTCGGTCTGACGCTGTTGTGCTGCCTGGGGCTTTACTGTAGCTTGACCCGTAGCGTGTGGCTCGGCGGGATGATCGCCCTGGCGATCGTCGTCGGACTGGCGCTGCCGAGCAACCGGCGTATACCCGTGCTCGGCGGCGGGTTATTGATCGTCGCGCTGCTTGCCGCGGCCCAGTGGGAGCATATCGTGCGTTTCAAGCGCGACCGCTATCTGACAGCCGAACATACAGCGACCTCGGTCAGCCTGCGTCCGCTGCTGGCGGTGGTGGCGTGGAACATGTTTTGCGACCGCCCGCTGTTGGGATGCGGTTTCAACCAATACGGTGTCGAGCACAAGTACTACCTCACGGACCGTTCGACGGGCACACCCTTGGAAAAGGCGCGCGGCTATACCCCGCACAACGTGCTCCTCTCGCTGCTGACCGAAAGTGGGCTGGTGGGCCTGGGGTTGTTCCTGACGCTCGTCGCCCTATGGGGCCGCGACGCCTGGCGGCTGTGGCGCACCGACTCCGCACCGCTGTGGGCGAGGCAGCAAGGGCTGCTGCTTCTGGCCGCGATGAGTGTCTACTTCACCAACGGCATGTTCCACGACATCTCGGTGATCCCGATGGGCAACATGACGCTGTTTTTCCTGGCGGGCATCATGGCCGGACTGCGGCCGCTTCTGTATCCGGCCGCCGTGGCAGTCCCCACAACTGCCGGCTGAATACGGTTTCACGACCCCGAGAACGAGAGCGCTCCGCAGCCGCGTCCACGCGACGAAATTCCTCGGCGCAGACGCCCGGGCAAACGGTAGGATCTTGCGGAAATCACGAAGTCGCCGCTGAACGCCTACGCCGCGCTGTCGCAGGTGATCTTCTGCAGCGCTTCTTTCAGCGTCAGGCGGCGATTCGGCCGGGCCGGGGAAGCCGCTGTGACGTCGGCGTCGCCGGTGGCGGCGGCATTCGCGCGGGGCGCGGCGGCCGGCACGCCCGGCGGCACACTCAGCAGCAGTACGCCGAAGCCGGCAAGCAGCCCGCCGACGATGCCCACGAGTGCGATCGTAGCTCGGCTCGGTCCGATGGGGTCGGCCCCAGCGTCGGGCGTGTCGATCCGGCTGATGAGGCTGGCGGCCTTGGCGCTGGCGTGTTCGGCGCGGGCCTCGGCGAGGTTTTGTTCGGCCTGCTTGACCAAGTCAGTGCGGTTAGCCGTCTCGGCCACGTCGTTGGAGTAATCGGCCCTGAGTGCGGCGAGTCGGCCGAGCCGCTCGTCGGCCTTGGCCAGTTGGGCTTTGAGCAGCGCCTCGCGGTCGCGGTTCATCCGCAGTTCGGCCTCGACGCCGCGAACGGCGATGGGCAGCTCGTTGTGCAGGTGTCGGCCGATCTCTTTTTCCGCCTCCTTAGCCGCGCAGACCAGCGGATGATCGCTCAACATGCGGCCTTGCAGCGTGGCGGTGTGCAGTTGGGCGTCGAGCAGGCCGTCCTTTAGTCGCCTAAGCGCCGGTTGCGATTCGAGCAGCCGGGTAGGCGTGGCGAGCAATCGGCCCGGGTCGTCGCCGGCATCGGCCAGCAAGACCAGCAGCTCCGCGTCGGTTTGCCGTGCGGCGCGGATCTGGCGGAGTTCGCCGCGGATCTCGGACATCGTGCGCTGCAAGGCCGTGTCGCCGGAGGAGTAGTCGTCCAACGCCCTCAGTTCGGCCAGGTCGCTGCCGAGGTGCTTTTCGGTCGCCGTCAGCCGCGTGGTCGCGTCGTCCAGATCGGCCTTGGCCAGATCGACCGTCTTGGTCAATTCGTCGATCATGCTCTTGGCCTTGATGTCGCGGAGTTCCTGCAAGCGCGTTTGCAACACGTCGCAGATCACCACGTTCAGGGCGATCGCCCGCCGGCGGTCGTGGTCTTTCACCTTCAGGTAGAAGACTTCGGTTTTGCCGAACTCGGCGCCCTTGGGCGGTGTGATCGTCACGTGGCGGCGTAGCCCGGCGACGTCGCGGGGTGTCGGCCACGATGACTTATCCTTCGTGTAGTTCGTCGGCGGACCGACTTCCCCAAGCGCCGCGCCGAGCACGCCGCGGCTCTTGATCAACTCGAGGATCGTCTCCTGAAAAGTCTTCATCTCCTCGACCGCATGGAACTTGCCGGGCGCGTCGTCGTTGCCGGTTGCCTCGTTGCGAAGAATCATGGCCTGCGACGCCTCCCACGTGGGCCGGCGAACGGCCGCGTAAACGATCGCAACGACTGCCACGAGCAACGCCGGTACTGCCCAACGCGGTGCGTGTGTGAGCAATAGGCGGGCGACTTCTTTGGGGCCGGGAGTTGTTTTCGGCGTCAAATTCATGTCGGTCTGTTCTCGATTCGGGTGTCGGGTGGATTGAATCGCTTGTAGCGGCGATCACGTCGAGAGTTTCTCTTGGGCGTTTTGCCGACGCAAAGTGGATGCCAAGGCCGAAGCGGGGCCGACGACAGCGGGCGGCGCATGTCGCAACTCACTGCCGTGCAAAGACTTCCGGATATACCTGTGCCACCCCGCGGCCAGGGCGCCGAAAAGCTCGGTTGTCATCGTGCAACGCCCCGTTGCGGCGACGCAACACCGTCGCACAAAAACCATTTGCATCCGCCGGAATGTAACAGAGAGTTGTACATGCAGGTCTTCCGACTTACCACGCTCGATGAACTAGCGCCCTACTCCGAC
>JAUWWA010000439.1 GCA_030617125.1 Pirellulales bacterium
CCGCTTCGTAACTGCCGCTACCATTCTCGCCACCTCCGTGTGGGTTTCTTTCCAGCGGATTTCGAATCCAACGCGGATCATAACGAGAACCTACGATTTGCACAACATCATTTTATACGAGCACCCACCGAAATAGCATCTACTGCCCTCTGTCTTCTGCCCTCTGTCCTCTGAATACTACTTGCCATGCATCAACACCGCTTCCGGCTCGACCCGGAGGATTTCCCAGCGGCCGCGCCCGTTGGCGGCTTTCCACAGGTCGCCCAACTCGTCGTGTTTAACGAAGTGTCGGACCAGGCTCAGCAGCGGCTCGGGGACCACCAGGGCAATCACGCCGTTCTTGTGACGTTTCACCAGTTTGGTCAGGCAGGCGCGGACGCGCTGCTCGGCCTCGGCGAGCATTTCGCCCTGTGGCGGGCAGACGGTCTCGGGCTGTTCCTGCCACTGGCGGTAGACCTTCGGCTGCTTGTTGCGGACCTCTTTCACGCGCATACCCTGCCACAATCCGTGGTCGAGGTTCTTCATGCGGTCCAGTTTCTTGAATTTCACGCCGATCGCCTCGGCGACGGCCTTGCCCGTCTGCTGGGCCGGCTCGCACGGCGACGCGTAAACGGCTTCGATTCCCTGCCGGCGCAGTTCGTTGATAACCTGAGCCACCTCGGTGTTGCCTTGGTCGTTCAGTGGGACGTCCAGGGTTCCCTGGATGCGTTCTTGCGCATCGTAGTCGGTCGACCCGGGACAAACAAGCACGATTTGAAGCATTGGTCAAACCTGTACGTCTCTGCACGACCTTGCCCGCGAGGTCAGTTCCTCGATGGTCCGGCGATAGTCGTTTGTTGAGAACACGGCGGAACCGGCGACAAGCAGATCGGCGCCGGCTTGGGCACACGGTCCGACCGTGTCGTGATCGATTCCGCCGTCGACCGACAGCAGCACGTCCGGTCCGGCCAGATCGCGCAGCCGTTGCAGCTTGTCGATCGCGACTGGGTCGAACTCCTGGCCGCCGAAGCCCGGCATCACACTCATCACCAACACGAGGTCACAGTATTCGAGGTAGTCTTGCACGTCGGCGACGGGTGTGGGCGGATTGAGCGAGATGCCCGCCGCGGCGCCCAACGAGCGGATTTCCGCGAGCGTTTCGCGCGGCTCGGGGAGCGTCTCGACATGGACGGTAATCAGGTCGGCGCCTGCCTCGCGGAACGCGTTGAGGTAGCGGCCTGGTTCGGAAATCATCAGGTGTACGTCCAGCGGCAGTTCGGTGACGCGCCGGACGGCCTCGACGACGGGGATGCCGATGCTGATGTTGGGTACGAAGTGTCCATCCATGACGTCGAGGTGCAGGAGGCGTGCCCCGGCGGCTTCCACGCAACGGATTTCGTGTTCGAGATTGGCGAAGTCGCACGCCAACAGCGATGGCCCGACCAGCGGGGCGGCGGCGTGCAAATCGGCAAGTAACGACGCTGAGGACATACGCAGAGCGACCGCGCCAAGAGGGAGAACGATCAAAAGGCGGTGACACCGAGATGTGTTGCGATAGACGCCCGGACGGGGTTTCCCCGTCCGCTCACTACCAATAGTAATCGCTTCATTATACCAAGCGTGAAGACCGGTGTCTGCGCTTTTATTGAAAAAATTGGTAAGTTGTTTCGCAGTCGAAAGTTACGTCCCATCAGCAAGCCATCAGCAAGCCGCGATTGCCCGCCCGACGGGTTATATGATGGCCGTATGTAAATGGGGATTAGTAGTTCGGCGTCGGTGCGCGGTACTCGCTCATGTCGATCGTCTCAAACCACTGGATCGTCTTGGCCAGCCCTTCGCGTAATGCCACGGTAGGTGTCCAGTCGAGATGCTTTCGTGCCAAGTTGATGTCGGGCTGGCGTTGCGCGGGGTCGTCGGCCGGCAGGGGCTGGTAAACAAGCCGCGAGTTCGAACCGACCTGCTCGATCACTCGTTCGGCCAACTCAAGAATAGTGAACTCGGTTGGATTACCCAGGTTGACCGGCCCAATGAAATCGTCCGGGTCGTCCATCATGCGGAGCATGCCCTCGATCAGGTCGTCGCGGTAGCAGAACGATCTACTTTGCGACCCGTTGCCGAAGATGGTCAGCTCCTCGCCTTGCAGGGCCTGGCGAATGAAGTTGGAGATCACCCGGCCGTCGAACGGGTGCATGCGCGGCCCGTAGGTGTTGAAGATCCGGGTGATTCGGATGTTCACGTTGTTGCTTCGATGGTAGTCCATGAAGAGCGTTTCGGCCGCGCGCTTGCCTTCATCGTAACACGCCCGAGGCCCCAGTGTGTTGACCGAGCCGCGGTAGGATTCCGGTTGGGGATGGACCTCGGGATCGCCGTAGATTTCGCTGGTGGAGGCCTGCAGCACCTTCGCGCGACAGCGCTTGGCCATGCCCAGCACGTTGATCGCGCCCATCACCGAGGTCTTCATAGTCTTGATGGGATTGTACTGGTAGTGGCCCGGCGCCGCCGGGCAGGCGAGGTTGTAGATTTCGTCGACCTCGAGGAAGATCGGCAGCGTGATGTCGTGGCGCACCAATTCGAAGTTGGATTTCTCAAGCAAATGAGCAACGTTCGATTTCTGGCTCGTGAAAAAATTGTCGAGACAGATGACGTCGTGGCCCCGCTTGACGAGCCGCTCACACAAGTGGGAGCCCAAAAAGCCGGCGCCCCCGG
>JAUWWA010000394.1 GCA_030617125.1 Pirellulales bacterium
AGGTCTTCGGCGGCAGCCGCTTGAGCCGCCGGACCGCCTGTTCCAGGAGCGAGCAGTACAACTCGTACCCAACCAACGCTATGTGTCCGCTTTGTTCGGTGCCGAGGATGTTGCCGGCGCCGCGGATCTCCAAGTCCCGCATGGCGATGGCGAACCCGGCGCCCATGTCGCTAAACTCTTCGATAGCGCGGAGCCGCTTGGCCGCCGCGGGTGTAAGCGATTTTTCCGGGTCGATCAGCAGATAGCAGTAGGCGCGATGCTTGTATCGCCCCACGCGGCCGCGAAGCTGGTGCAGATCGGCCAGGCCGTAGCGGTCGGCCTCGTCGATGAAGATCGTGTTCGCGTTGGGGATGTCCAGGCCGCTCTCGACGATCGTGGTCGCCAGCAGCAGGTCGTAGCGCCCGGCGACGAAATCGACCATGACCTGTTCGAGTTGGGCCTCGGGCATCTGGCCGTGCGCGATGGCTAGTTTGGCCTCGGGGACGATCTGCCGCAGTCGGCTGCCGACCTTCTCGATGTCCTGCACGCGGTTGTGGACGAAGAAGATTTGTCCGCCGCGGCCAAGTTCCCGCATCACCGCGTGGCGGATCATCTCCGCGTCGAACCGAGTAACGCGGGTCTCCACCGCGAGGCGATCTTCCGGCGGCGTTTCGAGGTTCGAGATGTCGCGCAGCCCGACCAGGCTCATGTGCAATGTCCGGGGGATCGGCGTGGCCGTCATCGTCAGCACGTCGACCTTGCGGCGCAAGGCCTTCAGCCGCTCTTTGACCTCGACGCCGAATCGCTGCTCCTCGTCGATGATCACCAGCCCCAGGTTGTGGAACTGCACGTCCTGCTGCGCGAGCCGGTGCGTGCCGATCACGATGTCGATCGACCCGCCGGACAGCCGCTCGATGATGTGGCCCTGCTGCTTGCGCGTGGCGAAACGCGAAAGGACGGCGATCTCGAAGGGAAACTCGGCCATCCGATCGGCGAACGTGTGGTGATGCTGTTCGGCGAGGATGGTGGTGGGCACGAGCACGGCGGCCTGGTACCCGGCGTCGACCGCCTTGAACGCCGCCCGCATGGCCAACTCGGTCTTCCCGTAACCCACGTCGCCGCACAACAGCCGATCCATGGGCCGCGGTTTGCCCATGTCGTCGCGGATCGCGCCCATGGCGACCAACTGGTCGGGGGTTTCGTGGTAGGGGAACGAGGCGTCGAACTCGCGTTGCCACTCGGTGTCGAGCGCAAAACTGATCCCTGGCCGCGACGCCCGAACGGCCTGGAGGTCGAGCATCTCGGCCGCCAGATCGCGCAGCGCCTCGCAGACCTTCTCTTTCTGACGGACCCAACTGCGGCCGCCGAGCCTCGCCAGCGTCGGCCGGCCCTTCGTCGAGCCGACGTACTTCTGCACCAGGCCGATCTTCGAGCTGGGCACGTACAGCTTCGTCTTGCCGTGGAACTCCAGCACCAGGTGCTCTTCGACTTGGGCATCCTTTTCGAGCAGCTTGAGTCCCCGGTATCGGGCGATACCGTGCGCGACGTGGACCACGAGATCGCCGGCGCGCAGCTCGACGAAGCTGTCGATCACCCGACCCAGCCGGCGCCGCGCCGGACGCGGCAAGTCGGTGCGCCGGAACAACTCGCCGCTGCTCAGGAGCACAATCTTATCCGGAACGAGGCGGAACCCGCCGTGCAGCGTGCCGGTGGTGAAATGGAGCTTTCCTTCGCCGGCCAGGCCGGTCGTGCCGAAGATCTCCGCCAGCCGGTGCGCTTCCGCTTGCGTCTGGCAGACGACGAACACCTCTTGGCCGGCGCCGGCGTCGTCCAACTCGTCGCGGACCTTGTTGATGTCGCCGCTGAATCGCTCGACCGACTCGATCTTCAGCCGGCAGGTCGTCTCCAGCGAGCCGGCGGCCACGGCCGAGGCGGTCACCGACGGGAAACGCAGCATTTCGCGCATCGCGGCCGAGACGCTGTGGAAGTCGTCCGGCCGCTCGATACCTTCGAGGTAGCGCCGGCCTTGCTGCTCCAACTCGCCCGGCTCGATCAGCAACACCCAGCTCTCGGCGGGAAGATACGCGGCCAGATGGGCTCGGTCGCCGTAGTTCGGCTCGAGGATTGTCACGTCGACCGAGTCCAACGCGGCAAGGCTCCGCTGGCTGGAAACCTCAAACCGGCGGATCGACTCGATTTCGTCGCCAAATAGCTCGACACGGACCGGGTCGTACCAGTCGGGGGCGAAGATGTCGACAATCCCGCCGCGGACCGAAAACTCGCCCGGCAACTCCACCGCCGTCGTTCGGTGAAACCCGTTCTCGAGGAGCCAACACGACAACTCCTCGATGGATGTCTCATGGCCGGCTCTCAGCGATCGGGTCCGGCGGCGAAGCGACTCCTCGTCGGGCACCGGCTGCAACAGGCTTTGGATGCCGGCGATCACCAGCCTCGGCGGGGCGTCCGACCGCAACAACTTCAGCAGCCGAACGCGATCGCCGAACACCTCGTCGTGGATCACCCGCTCGCTGGGCAGCGACTCCCACGCCGGGAACCGCTCCGCTGCAAGCGGCGTGAACAGCGCCACCTCGTCGAGCAGATCGTCCGCTTGCTCGGCCGTCGGACAGACGACCACCAGCGGCGCCGGGGCGTGCGAGGCCAGCACCGCCGCGACCAGCGCGCACGACGAGCCCCAGACTCCGTCCAGAGTCGCCGCGTGCCCCGAGCCGAGGCTGTCGACGAGTTGGGCGAAGCCTTCCTGCCGCTCCAATCGTCCGACCAGTTCGAACAACCGGTCCGACGCCGTGGTAGCCGCAACGGTGCTCGGCATCATCACCAAGGATTATAACGCAACCGCACCAAGTCGCCAAGCCTGCCCGCCGCCCACTGTCGTCTGCCCAAGGTGGCAATGAATTGCCACCCCCTCAACTACCCTCTGCCCGCCGCCCACTGTCGTCTGCCCAAGGTGGCAATGAATTGCCACCCCCTCAACTACCCTCTG
>JAUWWA010000153.1 GCA_030617125.1 Pirellulales bacterium
GAGTACTACTACCGCTGGTTTGTCTTTGGCCAGCTTCGTCGATTCATGCCGCTGTGGGCGGCGATCGCCGCCCACAGCGGCATGAATCGACGAAGCTGGCCAAAGACAAACCAGCGGTAGTAGTACTCCTCGAGGAACGAATGGCCCAGGGCGTAAAACACGCCCAACGCGACGTACTTCGCCGGGCTGTCGATGCCGAAGCTGGTTACCTTCTCCCGGATCGCCTCGCCGGGCGCCGCGAAGTAGCCGCCGGGCTTCAGCCACGCATGGTACAGGAGAAACATCGCCGCAAAGACCAGCAGCCCAAAGCCGACACCCTCGGCCACGCCCGACGCCGTATCCGGCCGCAGGCGCAGCCGCTGCCGCTGCACGATCGCCACCCAGACGATCGGCAACCCGAACTGCAACGCCTTGCCGGCGGCGTAGACGCCCTGCTGCACGGCCGGCGCCGCGTCCTGAAGCACCACGAAATAGAGCCAAGTGACCAGCGTCGGCAGCACCATCGCCACAAGCACGGCGCAGGCGTCGGCCCGGCGGGCAATCGGCGTTGGCGGGTGGTTCGTCATCGGATCGAAGGGTTCAGGGTTCCGAGTTCAGGGTTCAGGACTTGACGGCCAGCCGTGACACGCGAATCGCGAACCCCCTTCACGGACGTAAGATACCATGGCGAGAGCCGCAGTGCGATATAACGCCGGGCGCCATGGCCGCGAGCCTCACGCCGACTACTGCCGGTCCTCCACTTCCACAACCTTGGCCACAATCGGGCCTTCCGGGGCCGACGCCGCCTCAGCGTCGGCCGCCGTTTCCTCGCAATCCTGCCTGATGAACAGAAAAATACTGGCGACAAGGGCGCCCGCGAAATAGCCGCACAGCGGTCCGGCGACAATGCTGCCGAGCATGTTGAAGGCGACAATCTCTGCGAGGTCGCTGCTTTGTGTTCCTTCCCACATCAGCCAAGGAACGGCAGCAAGCGTGATGAGCATCCACATATAGATGCCGGCCAACAGCGACGCATCCCTTGGCCGGCGGCCGCCAAACAGCACCGCCTGCGATACGCCGACGCCAGTGACGAATACCGTAATGATCAGGAAAGCCGCCGGAGGAACAGCCAACGACGTGAGTATCGCGAACAGCGCTGCGTACATCGTGACAAAGACCATCATCACGCCGACCGAGAAACGACGCGGTATGCCAACCGTGACGGTGCTCCTACCGATGATGAACATCTTCGCAAGCCGATCCTCCGGCGCCGCCAGCTCCTCCCCCTGCTGCGGCGTGTCCCGAGCGATGAACATCGAAACGCCGATGGCAAGGATTCCCGCACTCCAGCCGAATATCAGTCCGAAGGGACCGGCTGAGAACAAGATGAACGCGACGACCCCAAAGAAACGACCAATTCCTACACCCCTCCATATTGCCGAGACCGATGCGATCAGGATCCACATGGAGATTCCCGCCAGCAGCGACGCCAGTAGAGGGCGCCGGCCGCCAAACAGCCGCACCTGCGACACGCCCACGCCAGTGACGAATACCGTGCCGACCACGAGGTCCACCGCCGGAATACCCAACGATGTCAGCACTGCGAAGAACACCGCGTACGTCGCCGCGAAGACGGTCATCCTTACCGCCGAGAAACGACGCGGTACGTCGACGGGTTCATTGGCGTTGTTGGCGCTTGCCGGTTCATTGGCGCGGCCAACGGCCGGGCTTTGACGGGGGTCAGAGTTGGTCATAGGATTCGGTTCGGTTCTTGCGCCGGACCAGTTCGCCCGTGTAGCGGCGGCCAAGCCCGTCGGCGTGCCGGGCGGCCCAATCGCTCAGCTTGGTTTCTCCGGCCGCCGGGGCATCAACACAAAGTAACCCGGCCATCAGTGCACGGATTTCGTCGCGGGTAATCATCACGTCACCCATGATCCGTCCCAGGCACACCCCGGCCACGTGCGCGACGGCAGGCGGCACGCCGACGAGCAACCGGTGCCGGCCGATCATTTCGCCGATGGCACGAACCAGATCACGATACGTGAACGTCTCCGGGCCGATGGCGTCGATCACGTGATTCCCCTGCTCCGTGCCCTGTTCGACGGCCAACCGCGCCAGGTCGTCGACGTAGATCGGCTGCAACCGGTATCGCCCGTCGCCGAAAATCAAGAAGATGGGAAATCGTCGCAAGCTCCAGGCGATGTTGTTGATGAGGATGTCTTCGGTGCCGAAGATGACCGCCGGCCGGAGGATCGCGTGGCTGAGGCCCGATGCGCTCAAGGCGCGCTCCAGCACGGCCTTCCCGCGGAAATACTCGAAAGGTGAGTCTTCCGACGGGTTCGTGATGCTGACGTGCACGACCCTTCGCACCCCAGCCTTTTGGGCGGCACCGAAGAGCGCCTGCGTGTTCTCGACCGCTGTGTTGTGCCGGAAATACGCGTGGTTGAACCGGACCCAGTAGGTGTTGTACAGCACCGCCGCCCCACGGAGCGATTCGACGAGCCGCTCCGGGCGATCGAAGTTGAACGGGCACACTTCGACGCGGTCGCCGAACGGATGGCGACGATTGGGCGAGTTGGTAAGCGTTCGCACGCGGTGCCCGGCCTCCAGCAGTCGCCGCGTAATGTACTTCCCCGAATATCCGAACGCGCCGGTGACGACGTGCAGTTCCGCGCTGAGCATGTTCTCACCTCTTTGGATGCCCTTTTACGGCCGGACCGACGTTCACATTCTAACGCAGAAGCCGTGCACCGTGGTAGGGTCCGTGCAATCCTTTGCGGAAACAAGACTCACGCCATATAATAGATGTGGCATCCTCAGCACGCGAGAGCCGAACATGATCGCCGGATCGGTCTTCCCCGACGGCGCCGACGACGGCGGAACCATCCTCCACCACGGCGGGGGCCGCCTGGCAACTCGTCGCCTTTGGGGTTCTCACCGTGCCGACGGGACTGTATCTTTGCAACGGGCTCGGACACAGCTTCGGGCTGGGAGAGGCCCACGGCAAAGTCGACCGAAAAGCCGCGGTCGGCGCCGCACTGGCGCTATTGCTCTTGGTGCTTGGGGAAGTCATACTCGGTGGCTAACCAGCAACCGGCAAGACCCGTGTTGCGAGTCGTTGCAAATGGATGGATCTCAACAACCCGGGAGGAACTCCTCGTGCAACAAGTCAAGCTGTTCAAGGGCGTCGAGAGCGAAGTTAGCGTTCTGGAGGCCGAGGTGAATGCGTGGATCCGCGAAAGCGGCGCGACGATCATCTCCATCACCGGCAACGTTGCCCCGCAGAGTAATCTACCCGACGGAAAGGGCGGCGCTATCGGGCGAAGCCTCTACCCGCCCTCCGACGTACTGCTCGTGGTACTGTATGAACCAGCGGAGGCATGAGTCGAATCACATACAGCCGCGACCGGTGGTCGCGCCAATAGGCACCGACACTTCGCCACGGCCGCGCCATCGGAACGGCGACCGGTGATCGCGGCTTTACAGCAGCAGCCGCACGCCGCAGCCGTCCTCGTCGGGGAACATCACCCGGCCGCGGTCGAACGATACGCCCGTGGCGATATCGCGGGCCAATAGCAACGGGCCGTCCAAATCGGCGTAGTCCACAAGCGGCAACAACTGCGCGGCCGCCGAAATGCCCACGCTCGACTCGGGAAAACAGCCAATCATCACTTTCAAATCGAGCTGTCTCGCCCGGGCGATCATCCGCCGCGCCGGCGTCAGGCCGCCGCACTTCGTCAGCTTCATGTTGATCCCGTGGAAACACCCGGCACAGCGATCCACGTCGGATTCAAGCCGGCAACTCTCGTCGGCGATGATCGGCAAGACCGATTCCCGATAAACGCGCCGCATGCCGTCCCAATCGTCCGGCGCCAGCGGTTGCTCGATGAACTCGACGCCCAGCGGCTTCAACGCGGCCGCGTTGCGAATCGCCGCGTCGGCGGTCCATGCAGCGTTGGCGTCGATGCGCAGCGCGGCGTCGGTGTGCTCGCGCAGGCGGCGGACGATCACCAGGTCGTCGGCCGTGCCCAGCTTGATCTTGTAGACCGGCCAGCCGGACAGCTCGCGGAGCTTTTCAATCATGACGTCGACGTCGTCGATGCCGATCGTGTAATCGCTCGGCGGGTTGGCGTCGAGCGTCAGCCCCCAGAGTTTCCATAGCGGGGCGCCTTCGAGCTTCCCCCACAGGTCCCAGGCGGCGAGGTCGAGGGCACACCGAGCGAACGTCGCTCCATCGCCGCACAGCGACGGGCACATCGCTTCCCAGAACGCGGCCGGATCGCGCAGCGTGAACGCCTCGATCTGCGGCCGGGCCCGTTCGAGCAGCGCCGTTACGTTCTCGATCGTCGCACCGTAATAGCGACACTCCGGCGCCTCGCCGTAGCCGCATCGGCCGCGCTGTTGAAGCTCGACGATCAACGTCCGCTGCACGGTGGTCGTGCCGCGAGCGATCGTGAACGGATGCCGCGTGGGCAAATCAAACCTACGCAATATCAACTTCATGGGCATCCCCCGCAGTTAGCGGCCCTGGGCACTGCGGCCCAATTCCAACACTGCCTCGACAAGTTTGTCCGGCCCATGGCGGATCACGTCGCAGGCCGGAAGGCCCAACTCGCGTCCGACCCGCTCGCACTCGGCGGCGACTTCGTCGTCCGAAAACTCCCCGCCGTACACGGCGGCGCCGATCACGCGGCAAGGGTGCATGATGTTGGCGGCCCGCTCGTAGAAGTCTCGCACCTCGGCGAGCGGTTTGAGCGGGATGTCTTCCATGCCGAAGACGGCCGAGCGGCCCATCTCGTAGCAGAGGATCAGCCCGTCGGACATCAGCCCGTGCAGCAGCCCCAGCGTGACGCCCGAGTACCGCGGATGGAACAGGCTGCCCTGGCCTTCGACGACGATCACGTCGTGGTGCTGGTTGGCCAGGACGAGGTTCTCGGCGGCGCCGCTTAGGAAATCGGCAATCACGCGGTCGACGGCGCATCCGCCGCCGGCGATGAGGATGCCCGTTTGGCCCGTGGCCACGAACGCGGCGTCGACGCCGGCGCGCCGCAGCCGCTGGGCCACCTCCACGGCGGCGACCATCTTGCCGCAGCCGCAATCGTTGGCCACGGTGTGAATCCGCAGGCAGTCGTCGCGCAACCCCCGGCGCTGGGCCACGTCGTGCTCGTCGCTGGCGCGCAGGTCGACCAGCCGCGCCCCGTGCCGCTTTGCCGCCGTGGCGAACTCGGGATCGTCCCGCAACAGTTCGTGCAGCCCGGAGATGATCGTCAGCCCTCGGCCGATGGCCTCTAGCACGATGGGCCGCCAGTGCTGGGGGATTTTTCCGCCGGGCGGGGCTATGCCGATCAGCAGCGAGTCGGCCCCGGACGCTTCGTCCAGCGAGCCGACCACCGGGATGTCGCCCCCGACGTCAAACACCTGCCGGCACGTCCGGCCGGCCGATCCTCGATCCAACACCGCGACGACTTCCCCCGGCCGATAGCGCAGCACGCACACCGCCGTCTTCGCCGTGTGCGGGTCGTTGTATCCGTCGGTCAGGACGATCATGCGTCGCGAAGTGGTCATCGTGTAGATTCTACACGAACGTCGACGCC
>JAUWWA010000143.1 GCA_030617125.1 Pirellulales bacterium
GCGCGGAACTGGTCCGCGAAGTCGCCAGACGGAGAGGGCCCGAGTTCATCGACGACGATGATCCTTTTCTCGTATTGGCGATCCCGCTGGAGGATACGCGTGGCGACACCGTCGTCGCAGTAGGTGCCTTCATCACCCGGCCCATTGAGCCGGGGGAAGATGTTTCCCGGGCCGCGAGGCTGCTCGGCATACAGGTCGACGAAGCGTCGCTCTGGGCCGCCGGACAAAACGCCTGTTCACCCCAGACCTTGCCTGAAATCGCCGAACTCGTCTTGCACCAGTCGCGCGTCGAGCGGCGCGCCAAGGAAGCGAAAGCAGAGGCCACGAACCTCTCGGTCTACCTAGCCCGGGTGTACGAAGAGATCTGCCTGCTGTACCGGCTAATCCAGAACCTGAAAGTCTCCGCAAGTGACGAGGACCTCGGCCGGATCGCGTTGGAAAAGATGCAGGAAGTAGTGCCGGCCGCCGGGTTGGCAATGCGATTGGCGCCGCTAGCCCAGGGCGACGCGTCGCTTGGCCACGAGCTGCGCAGCCAGCCGGTATGGCTCACCTACGGCGAGTGCCCGCTCGACAGCGAGGAGTTCATGGCTTTGCTGGAGCACGTCGGCGGCAGTGCGATGAACGAGCCGATGGTGGTCAATCGCGCGATCACCGGGAAGCCCGACTGGCCTTGCCCGCGGGTCCGTCAGATGATCATCGTCTCACTGGCCGAAGGTGACAACGTGTTCGGCCATCTGACGGCGCTGAACCACGTCGAGGACGAAGAGTTCGGCACCGTCGAGGCGAGCCTGCTCAGTTCGGTGGCCGCCATCTTCGGCATCCACAGTGGCAACATCGATCTGTACCGGCAGCGCTCGGAGTTGCTCGCCGGTGTGATCCGCGCATTGACCTCGGCTATCGACGCAAAGGACCCGTACACCCACGGCCACAGCGATCGCGTCGCGCGGATCGCGGTTCGGCTGGCCGAGCAGCTCGACTGCGACTCGAAAACACTCAACACGATCTACCTCTCCGGACTATTGCACGACATCGGCAAGATCGGCATCGACGACAGCGTGCTCCGCAAGCCGGGAAAACTCTCCGACGAGGAATACGAGCACATCAAGCAGCACTCGGAGTTCGGGCACCGAATCCTGCGCGACTTCGGCAAGCTCGATGACGTTCTGCCGGTGGTGATGCACCATCACGAATCGTGGGACGGCGCCGGCTACCCGCGGGAACTCGGCGCCGAGCAGATCCCGCTTGCCGCCCGAATCGTCGCGGTGGCCGACGCCTTCGACGCGATGGGCAGCGATCGTCCCTACCGGCGAAGAATGCCCGACGAGAAGATCGACTCGATCTTCCGTGACGGCGCCGGCCGGCAATGGGACCCGGATGTCGTCGACGCCCTTTTCCGCGCCCGCGACGATATCCGCAAGATTGCACACGAACGAAAACAAAGTGTCGCGATTGACTTCTCACAGTTGAAGTAGGGCCCTGCTGCTCATCTTGACTTCGCGGCCTTGGCGGTGAAGAATGTTTCTGGAGCGTATCGTGGTAGTGGAGCAGGCGGAGGTCCCGGCTAATGGCCGGGGCCGGTAGCCCGGCGTGTGGCCGGGCAACATTCCACGGGGGAATTCCGGCTGCTGCCCTCTAGCCGGAGAGGACAAAAAGCCATGCCCGTCAAAAAGCCCAAAGATTTTCTCGACGACCACTCCGTCAAGTACGTCACCGTCAGCCATTCGCAAGCCTTTACCTCGCAGGAAATCGCCGCCTCCGCCCACATCTCCGGCAGAGAACTGGCGAAAACCGTCATGGTGAAGCTCGACGGCAAGATGGTCATGGCCGTGTTGCCCGCCTCCTATAAGTTGGTCCTGGACCTGCTCAGGGAAGCCACCGGCGCGCGGCACGCCGTGCTTGCCACCGAAGAGGAATTCCGCGACCTGTTTCCCGGATGCGAAACCGGCGCCATGCCGCCGTTTGGAAACCTCTACGGACTCGACGTTTTCGTGTCGCAGAGCCTGGCCGAAGACGAGGAAATCGCCTTCAATGCCGGTTCGCACACGGAGCTGATCAAGTTGGCGTTTGCGGATTTCCAGAGACTGGTCGAACCCACGATCGCAAAAATCTCGTCGAAAGACGCGGCTTGGGTGTAAGCCTGTCGCAGAGTACCGCATCCTGAACCCTCTTCTTGGTTGTGGCTCCGCTACACTTGCGTGTGGGAGGCATCTCCGACGGCGAGAGAAGCCAAGAGACCGGCAGTCGCCGACAGAGTCGCTTCCCACCACTTGTTTCTTGACATCCCCTCAAACCTTCCGCAACCGGCACAACGTTCCTCGCCTGCGCTGTGTGCTGAAACTTCGCACACGGCAGCGGTGCTGTTCGGCCGATGAAAGTGATATGCAGCAGCGCGCATCGAGGAGATCCTCTGCGCGTCGATGTCCGCATCAATATCGCTTTCAACCGCAGGTGGATAGGCATGTCGAGATTGTGGTTTTCTGCCGCAACATCAACACTCTTGCTCGCGGCTTGCGCGGTCGTCGCGCCAGCGCTAGACCGGTCGACCGTCGAGGTTCCCTCGGGGCGAGTCGTTAGATTAGGGGGTGCGGATACCGGTTACAAGACGCCAGTCGTTTCGTGTGTCGCGCTCGACCCGCGCGGCAGGCGGCTGGCCGTCGCCGGCGACGATCACCTGGTACGCATCCTCCGCCTTCCCGACGGCGCGTTGTTGCACAAGTTGTCGGCGCACGTCGACTGGGTCCGTGCGGCCACATTCAGCCCGGACGGCACCGTGCTGGCCACGGCTGGCGACGATCGCCGGATCCGTTTCTGGAGGCCCTCGAATGGCGGTCCGCCGGTGGCCGCGCCGGCAGGGTCGAAGCCCATTTATGCGCTCGCCTACAGCAGCGATGGCCGGATGCTGGCGGCCGGGGGATTCGACGACAAGGTGCGGATTCACGACGGCCACTCCGGCCGGGTGTTGCAAGTGTTCGACGCGCCGGGCGCCGACATCCGCGCGGTAGTCTTCTCGCACGGTGGGAAGCACCTCACCGCCGCCGGACGTGAAGGGAAAATCCGAATTTGGAACGTCTCGACCGGCCAATCGCTGGGTGATCTGGTCGGACCGCGACACCGCATCCACGCCTTGGCCTATTCCCCCGATGGCAGGCTGTTGGCCGGCGGCGGCGAGCGGGGAACGATTCGGCTGTGGGACGTGACCACCGGCCGAGTAGCCGCCGATCTGCCTTGGCAGCCCGGACACGTGCTCACGCTGGCCTTCTGCGGAGCAACCACGCTGGCTTCCGGGGGAACCGACCACGTGATCCGGCTTTGGGATATGACGACCCACCGGGAGCGGTCCCGCCTGGTCGGGCATACCGGCTCGGTGACCTCGCTGGCTTACGACTCGATCTCAGGCGTGCTGGTTTCCGGCAGCTTCGACACCACCGTGCGAACGTGGCCGATCGAGGGCCGTGGCGGAGCAACACTATCGCGGCGCTAGTTGACGCCGTCGACATCAAAATCGAGATCGAGATCAACAGGGAGGTTGTTGTGCACCCGTTCCGGAGAATACCCAAGCCCATCGGTCGGTTCCGGCGAAGTCGATCTACTTCGCGCGCCCTCGGCAGCGGCAGCTTGTTCCGCACGTGCCGGTTCGAGCGGATGGAGCCTCGGCGGCTGTTGTCGGCCAATTTCGCGCCCATCCAGGTCGGCGCCGTCTACTTCGAAGACAAGAGCGGCGATGACGAGACCGGCGAGGTCATCTATATTACCTTCGACGGCGGAGCGCCGGGCACGCAATTGACCGAACTGATCATCGAGGGCGACAAGCTCGGCGACGGACCCGATGGCGGCGACGCCTTCTTCGACACGATCCTCGGCGGCGCCGGTGCATCGGGCGCCGTTGAACTCTCGATCCTCGACCAGACCGGGATCGACTCCGTTACGGCCACCCTCGTCGATGGCGGGACCACGCTGGCACTCGCCTTCTCCGGCTTTGACCCCGGCGAAATGCTGGTCCTCACCGTCGACGTGGATGAACACGGCTACAACCCCAACCACGAGCAGGACGGCTACGGCGGCCCAAACGCCTTCGTCGAAGGGAAGGAGTTCGAAGGCTCCATCCTCACTGCCACGTTCCAGGCCGACCACTACGCAGTTACCACCGGCAGCGACGTTTTCTTGGATGAATACGACGCCAAGCTCCAAGAGTCCGGGCTTGTCGATCTCCCGGCAAACGATTACATGCCACCCGGCGACGCGCCACGGCCCGTCCAAACCGCCGGCGCGATGTTCTCGCTCACGCAAACACCGCTGCCGATCACCATCCGCGGCACCGTGTTCGAGGATATCAACCTCAGCAACTCGCAAGAGGCCGCCGAGCCGGGAATCGCCGGCGTCGAGTTGAGCCTGCTCGTGCTCGAAGGAACCGAGTACGTTGACACCGGACTCACGGCAACAACCGACGGAAACGGAGACTACGAGTTCACCGCCGATGTCCTGCCGGGCGCCTACCGGATCGTCGAAACACAGCCGGACGGGTATTTCAGCGTCGGCGCCGCCGCCGGCACCGTCGACGCAGCGCCTCGCGGTGTCGTAACCGGCGTCGACGTCATCAGCGACATCACGCTGCTGGGCGGCGAAAACAGCGTGGACAACGATTTCGCCGAGGCCAGGCCCGCCGCACTCAGCGGCCATGTCTATCACGACGCCGACAACGACGGCCTCTTCGATGTCGGCGCGGGTGAGCAAGGCATCGGCGGTGCATTGGTCCAGGTGCAATACCTTCCGCTCGAAGGCCCTGCCCCGCCGCCAACCTCAACCTACACGAATCCCGACGGCTCCTGGTCGGTCGGCGATTTGACGCTAGGCGACTACCGCATCACCGAGGTCACGCCGGCGGGCTACTTCGACGGCATCGACGCGCCCGGCAATGCCGGTGGCGCGGCCCATAACCCCGGCGACCTGATCGACGGCGTCCATCTGCAAAACTGACAGTCAGGCGAAAACTACGACTTCGGCGAACTCATGCCGGTGAGCATTTCTGGCTACGTCTATGTCGACACGAACAACAATGGGCAGTTTGACTCCGGCGAAGTGGGGATCGCAGGCGCGGCTCTCGCCTTGCTCGGAGCCGATGGAACACCAACCGGACAGACAACCACCACCGACGCGGCCGGATTCTACCAATTCGAAAACCTGGACCCGGGCACCTACGGCGTTGCCGAAACCCAGCCCGAAGATTACTTCGACGGCCTCGACGCGTCCGGCAGCGCCGGCGGCGCGGCCCACAACCCCGGCGACCTGATCGACGGCGTCTTCCTGACGAGCGGACAGGCCGGCGTGCAATACAACTTCGGCGAGATCCCGCCCGCCAGTCTCTCGGGTTACGTCTATGCCGACGACGACAACGACGGCGCCTTCGACCCAGACGAATCGCCCATCGCCGGCGTCGCGCTCACGCTGCTTGACGCCGGCGGCGATCCCGTCGGCACGACCATGACCGACGCGGTAGGATATTACAGCTTCGAGGGCCTTGAGCCCGGCCTCTACAGCGTGCAAGAGACCCAGCCGGCGGCGTACTACGACGGGATCGATACGCCCGGCACCGTCGGCGGGAGCGCGTTGGACCCGCCCGGCGACCTCATCAGCTACGTGGTGCTCAAAGGCGGCGTCTCCGCCAAACAGTACAACTTCGGCGAGTTGCGGCCGGCGAGCATCTCGGGACTCGTGTACGTCGAACTCGACCGCGATTGCACCTAC
>JAUWWA010000019.1 GCA_030617125.1 Pirellulales bacterium
GATGGCGGTAGTTGAATACAAATTGTCCGTGGATGTCGCCGGCGAGAAACTCGCCCGGGTCTTTCATCAGCCCCGAGTCAGACAGTTCGGCGTGAAGCGGCGTGCCCGGAATCGGCGTGTAGAGCATGAACTGGTGGAAGTCGGTGTCGTGGCGGACGGCGTAGTCGATAACCCGGTCGATGTTCTCCGGCGTATGGTTTTCCAGGCCGATGATGGTCGAGCCCAACACGCGGATGCCGTGCGACTGCAACTCCTCGATCAATGCGAATGTGTCGATGCCGTCGAGTTTGGTATACTGGCTGCTTTCGCCCTCGATACCCATCCAGATCCAGGAGATACCCAGGCGGACGAGTTGATCGATGCTGTACGACCGCAACCCGTTCGCGGACGTGAAGACATAAAGTGCCCAGGCCTTGTCGTGCTGTTCGATCAGTTCCAAGAGCCGCATTGCGCGGCGGCGGTGGAGCAGGAAGTTTTCGTCCATGACGAAGAACGACTGGACGTTCATTTCGCGTTCGAGCCGGCACATGACGTCGAACAGTTCGTCGCCGGTCTTGTAGAAGTGGATGCACTTTCCCTTGCCGCCGAACATGGCCGAGGTGGAGCAGAAGTTGCACCCCATGGGGCATCCGACCGAGGGGATAAGCGTGGCGGCGACGTCGCCCGGCTTGCTGTAGGCGGTAACGCCGAAGTTCCGCGTTCCGATGCCCGAGGCGACCACCGGATGGCGCACGGGCTGCTGGCCGTCTTCGCCGAGGAAAGCGCGGAACCATTGCACGCCCTCGCCGCGCACGACGTGATCGACGTCGATCTGGAGGTGCAAATCGGGGATATTGGCCACGTGCCCGCCGACGACGATCGTCGCGTGCGGCTGATACTTGCGGATCAGCTTGCACATGTGCTCGACCTTCATCACGTTGGGGATGATGCTGCTGATGCCGATGATGTCGTACCGGTTGGTGCGGAGTTCTTCGATGAACCGCTCGAGGACGGGAAAGTCCAACAGCGTGCACGGGGCCTCGATATTCGACTGGATCAGCATCAGCCCCCAGCTACGATGAAACATCCGCAACGAGAACGGGCCCTGCGTGCGCGTGACCTGGTTGTGGTAGAGTTCCATCGGGTTCAGCGCGCGGCTGCCGAACGCATCGTCTTGGGCGTACGGCCCGAACACGCCGGTTAACAATACTTTCGCGCGCGAACCGTCCGGGTGGACGGACCGAGGCGGTTGGTTCGGGGCATGGACTTCGGCTCGGTCTCGCTTCATGACTGCATATGCTCAGCGTGCATTTCCTGGGTTTCTCAGAGTGGGCGCAATGCGCGTTTCCGACACGTTGGGAAGTATTATAGGTGATATCGCTTGCGATGCTAGACTGAGTGCGTATTTATTGTGTAATAGGTGAGTAATACTTGCGCAAATCCATCGGTAAACCCGTCAAACCGTTGGGCTTACCCGGTCGCCAAAGGGACTACCTTGACGGATCGCGCGGATTTGTTATCTTCAGTTTCTTTGGGTGTTGTGTTTCCCGTTTCCCCGCCCCTTGCTGATCCGTCATGCCTCTGCGCCGCTCACTGAGGTTGCCGATCACATTGGCGGTCGTCATGATCGTCCTGCTGGTGGTGTGGACCGTCGGCTGGGTGCTGCTGGCGGTGTTCGGGGCGTGGGACAACGCCCCGAACGCCGTTCTGTATTGGACGATGCTGCCGGTGGGCACGACGTTCATCGCCATGCTGCTCGTCGGCGTCGTCTTGTACCTCGTGCTTTCGATCAAGGCGATCAACCTCAGCCGGCGGCAATCGAACTTCATCGACAGCGTTACCCACGAATTGAAATCACCCATCGCGTCGATGAAACTCTACCTCCAGACGTTACATCGCCGGCAGGTAAGCCACCGTGAACAGGTCGACTTCTACCGGTTCATGCTCGAAGACGTCGAACGCCTCGATCACTTGATCAACCAGGTGCTCGACGCGGGCCGATTGGAGACCGGACGCATCGACGGCGACGTAACCGACGTGCCCCTGGCCGACGTGTTGCGCGAGTGTGCCGACGCCGTCTGCGCAAGCTACCGCGTGGCTGCCGACACCGTTCGCCTCCAGATCGAGCCGTGCACGATCCGAGCGCGGCGCGTCGACCTGGAGATGGTCTTCCGCAACCTGATCGACAACGCCGTGAAGTACGCCGGCACGCAACCCGAGGTCGAGGTGACGCTACGGGCGGCCAACGGCTGCACCGTCACGCAGATCAGCGATAACGGCCGGGGAATCCCCCAGAAGCTGCGCCGGAAGATCTTTGGGCGGTTCGTCCGATTGGGACTTGAGCTTCAACGTGAGAAACTCGGCACCGGGCTGGGACTCTACATTGTCCGAACCGTGGTCAAGCGACTCGGCGGCCGGGTGAAGGTCCGCGATCGCGCCGACGGCCCCGGAACTGTTTTCGAAGTCCAACTCCCCGGCAACAAGACCGAAGAAAGTGACGATCCGTAGAACCGCAATAGAGTCTTCTGGTGAGGGATGAGCGCACAGTGCGCGCATCTGCATAGACATGAAACTATATGTACGGTAAGGACTTAGGGTTCAGGGTTCAGGACTTGATGGACAGCCGAAACACAGGGATCCTGAACCCTGAACCCTTGCTTAGTTTGGTTGCGGCTGAACGCCGCGTTAGGGGTAACGAGGAAGATGAAAGGCAAGGAACACATCTTGGTCGTCGAAGACGAACAACACCTGGCCACCGGCATCAAGTACAACCTCGACGCCGAAGGCTACCGCGTGACTACCGTCGGCGACGGCCCCTCCGCGCTGGAACTGATCGAGCAAGACCCCGACGGCGTCGACCTGGTGGTTCTCGATCTCATGCTGCCGGGCATGAGCGGCTACGCCGTGTGCGAGGCCCTGCGCGCCACCGGCAAGGAATTGCCCGTGCTCATCCTCAGCGCGCGAACGCTCACCGAGGACCGTACCCGCGGATTCGACGTCGGCGCGAATCAGTATCTCACCAAGCCGTTCGATCTGGACGAGTTCCTCAGCCGGGTAAAGAACCTGCTGGCGCTGCACCGCCGCCGCGTGGAGCGTACAACGGGTGCGGCATCCGAGCCCGTTTCGTTCGAGTTCGCCGACGCCAACATCAATTTCGAGACCTTCGAAGTCACCGTCGCCGGCGAGCCGGTCCGGATGACGCGGTTGGAAATGAGTCTGCTGCAATACTTTGTCAGGTACGAAGGGCGAGTGATCCCCCGCAGCGAGCTGATGGAAAACGTTTGGGGACTCCCGTGGAAGCCGTACACCAGGGCGCCCGACCAGTTTATCCGCCGGTTGCGAAGAATCTTCGAGCCGAACCCCGCCGAACCGCGGCATTTCCTCACCATCCGCGACGCGGGATACCGTTTCATCGCCGAGCCGGAGGATGGTTGACGCCATTCAGCAAGGGTTCAGGGTTCAGGGTTCAGGGTTCAGGATTTGTGTGTTACGGCTCTCCATCAAGTCCTGAACCGTTAACCCTGGTGTGGGCTTCGGCGGCAGCTAAACGGCGGGCGAGGCCCGCCGGCCAAACACTGACGGCACCACCAGCCACCAAGTCCTGAACCGTGAATCCTGAACCCTAAACTCTGAACCCTGAACCCTCGGGGTGCATGCAGTGCTGGCGCTGTCTCTGCTTCCCAAGCAGTTCGTTCCCCTTGACGCTTAGCTGGCGGAAATGGTAGACTCCCGGGTGCGCGGGCGGTTCTGCTCTTGGCGGAGCGTTTCCGCCAAGGCGGCCGGATCAAGGATGGGCCCGATGTTGAAGACACTGGGAATCGTTCAGGCCTGTTTTGCCTCACAGCGTTTTCGTTGCGTCGCCGGGCGGAAACTGGGCGGCCAATCGCTGCTGGGATGGGTCGTTCGCCGAGTGACCGACTCCATGCGGCTCGACGGCGTCATCGTTGTCGCTTGCGGTCGACAGGAGCATCGCTTTGTTGCCGAGCTAGTGCCCGCGGACGTCCCCGTGTTTATCGCCAACCAAGACGACGCCTTGCACCGTTTCGCCCAGGTGCTGGAAGAGTACCCGGCGGAAGCGGTGGTCCGCGTGCGGGGCGACAACCCGTTTATCGATCCCGCGCTGATCGACCGGCTGGTCACGACGGCCGAAGCGCACCCGAATTGCGACTACGTCAGCTACAGCTCGCGGGACGGACGGCCGGCGATCCTCTCGCCGGTGGGCATTTACGCGGAGTGGTTCTGCACCGGCGCATTGCGCACCGCGGTCCGCTCTGCAAGGCATTGGGCCGATCGCGAACATGTTACCCGATACATCTACTCCCACCCGGAGAAGTTCAATATCCGGCTCATTCCCGCCCCGCCGGAAATCGACCGCGAGGACATACGCCTGACGGTCGACCACGAGGAGGACTGGGACCACGCGCTGACGATCTACGATGCGTTGGGGCCGGAAGCGTTGGATTGGCAAAGGATTGCCGACCTGTTGGACCATCAACCGGCCTTGCGCAAGCGGATGGCGGCGCTGAACCGCGCCGTCGCCCAAGGCTGATTACCGGTCGAACGACAATCGAAAGGAATCGAATCCGCGATGAGCAGGAAGCTCACCCTCCACCAGCCGCCGGATACCGTTTCGGTCCCGCTCCACGCCGCCGGCCGACCGCCGCCTTTGACGTCCCTGCCCGGTGTCCGCGGTGTGCTGTTCGACATGTGCAACGTGCTGTATGACAACACCGTCTGGCGGCGATGGGTGTTGAAGGTGCTCGGCCGGCTCGGACTGCACACCAACTACCACAGCTTCTTCCGTGTTTGGGATCGCGACTACTTGGCCGAGGTGCATCGCGGCCGCAGCACGTTTTGCGAGGCGTTTCGGGCGTTCCTGCTGTCGGCCGGACTCTCAGCCGGACAAATCGA
The DNA here is from genome assembly GCA_030617125.1 of Pirellulales bacterium. Taxonomy (GTDB): domain Bacteria; phylum Planctomycetota; class Planctomycetia; order Pirellulales; family Thermoguttaceae; genus JAUWWA01. The sequence goes on from JAUWWA010000019.1 coordinate 4,891, forward strand.
CGAGGTCGAAGTCGCCTGCACGGCACGCCGCCGGGAACTGCAACGCACCGCGCGGCCCCTGCCGGGCGTGATACCCACGCTGGCGCGGCTCCACCAGTCGGGACTGGTCCTCGCGGTAGTGGCCGACTCGGAACACCCCGCCGCCGTGTTGCGCGAACAGCTTCAGCGGTTCGCCATTGCAGGGATGCTCAGCGGGATCGTCTCGTCGATCAACCTGGGGCGAACCATGCCCGACGCACCTTGTTACCTCGCCGCGTTGGAGGCTATGGATCTGCCGGCCGAGAAAGTGGCCTTCATGGGGCACGACACGGCCGAGCTGGCCGGGGCGGCGGCGCTCGGCATGCGCACGATCGCCGTCAATCACGACGCCGACGCCCGGGCCGACATTTACCTCGCGCGGTTCGAACAACTGCTCGATGTGGTCGATTCGCGGAAAAGAGGGGACATGCGACTTTCTGAGCGATTTCAAGGTGCATATTTCCCGGGAAAAACGGGCTGAATTGGCCCAAAAAGGGGACAGGCCAGGTTTTCTGCGTTGTCAAGCTCCATAAACCTCGGGCAAAAACGGGCGAAAAGGTGGCATGTTCCCTTTTTCGCCTCTTGAAGGAGTATCGAAGTGATCGTTCGCATTTTCGCCCGGCGTGAACTCGTCGATGGAAGCCTCGCACCGGAAGACCCGGCGTTGCTGCTGGAAGGATCGTGGCCGGCCGAGAGCCGCGAGGGGAGGCTGGGGCAAAGCACAGCGATGCCCCAGCAACGCCCGGCCCGGGGCTTCGGCGCGCTCAGCCGCCAGCCACCCAGTACTCCTTGCCGTCGGGCGCTCGACGACCTGATCGACGGGCGCTTCGACTGGATTGATCGCCAGGCGGCCGAGTTCGCCGAGCAACTCGGGCCGGGCGATTCGGCCGGTGGAGACCTTTCAGCGGCGTACGTCAATGCACTGGCCCTACGCTACTACCTGGTGAAGTTGATCCGGCCGCTGGCCTACTTCACCGAGGTCCGGCCGTTGCGACGCAGCGATCACGTGGAATTGGTCGTCGCCGGGCGCGACAAGGACTACGCCGACGTGCTGGCGCGGCTGTCTTTGGCCGCGGGAGCGTACTTCCACGTGCGTTGGGTCAAGGATCGGCCAAACGCCGACCGCGATTTTCCATCGAACCCGGCATGGCGGCGCTATTGGGGTCGGTTCAGCCGGATGCTGAAACCTTCGTCCGTCCGCGCGGGTTCGCCGCGCGTGGTGTTGTGCGGCAATCCCCGGCTGCTCGATCCCGTCTGCCGAGAGTTGCTCGCGCGTGGCTGCAACGTCTGGCGGCTGTACGATCGGTTCGCCGTCAGGTCGTGGTTGCGGTGGCGAGGCGCCGGCGCGGGGCAACTGGTGTGCGATTCGAGCCTGGGCCGCGAGAACCGGCTGACGCTCGACATGCCCGGGCGGTTGGACTGCCGCGGCGTGAACCTGGCCCTGCCCGTCGAGCGATGGCTCGAACATCGCGTGGCGACGCACGGGCCGCGACAAAGCCGTCTGATCGCACAACTCGACGCGCACTTCCGCGACGTGCGCCCCGATGCGGTGGTGCTCGACGAAGACGCCACGCCGCTGGCCCGGGCGGCGGTGGCCGTCGCCCGGCGATATACCGCGCGCTCGCTGGTCGTGCAACACGGCGTGCCGTGCTGCCGGTTCGGTTTTGCGCCGGCGGCGGCGGACCGTGTCCTCGTCTGGGGCCGGTCGTCCCAGCGACAGTTGATACGTTGGGGTGTGCCGGCGAAGCGAATTCGTATTACCGGGGCGGTGCAGGAAGAAGGGGTCAGGGTTCAGGGTTCAGGGGTCAGAGGTAAAGAGTCGGGGAACAGGGAGCAGGAAGAAGGGGGCAGGAAGAAGACGCCGCGGATTCTGCTTTTGACGACGGTTCCGCCGCGTGACGAACGCCCCGACGCGGTTTCGCTGCACCTGACCGGCCGTACCTACGCCGAGATGCTCCGCATGACGTTTGCGGCCATCGCCCAGATCGGCGGCGCCGAGTTAATCATCAAGCTGCATCCGCGTACGGGTGACGACCCGGTGGTGCGGGCGCTGAAGTCGGAGTTCGCCGCGCTCGATGCCCGCGTGGTTAGCGGCGGGCCGTTCCAGCAGTGGCTTCCCGACGCCGATTGCGTGCTCAGTTGCGGTTCGAGCGCCGGGGTCGAGGCCACGCGGTTTGGCGTGCCGGTGATCCAACTGACGCCGTCCGGCGCAAAGGATTTTCTTCCGCACGACGAGTGGGGGCTTTGGGCCACGGCGCGAAGCAAGGCCGAACTTGGGCGATTGCTCGGCCGGCTGCTCAGTGAAGGTTGGCAACCGCCGATTGGCGGTAACCCTGAAACATTCGCCGACTTCGGTGTGCCGCCGGCCGCACGCATTGTTGACGAGATCCTCAACCCCACGGCGCCGGAAATCCAGAGCACGTTTAGCCGCCGCGTCCACGCGGCGTAATACACAGCCGCACGAATGGAGTTCTTGTCGACTTCCCAGTACCCGCCTAATTTCCATTGCAGCAATCACCGTGTCCACGCAGCTCGAAGCACTACACCCGACGCAGATTTCCGCTCCGCTAAGCGGCTGGCGACGGCTGCTGGGCGATTGGATGGTCGTCGGCTCGGCGACGGCCGTCTGCCACGCGCTGGGCGCGGTCACGGGGGTGCTGTTGCGCATGCTGCTGAGCCCAACCCAAATGGGCATCTTCAGCGCGCTGAAACTCTTTCTCAGCTACGGCAACTACGCCAACCTGGGCATCAGCAAGGGCGCCGCCCGGGAGTTCAACGTCGCCACCGGCCGGGGCGACGCCACCGCCGCGCGGCGCGGGCTGAACCTGGCCTTCACCGTCAACACGCTCAGTAGCCTGCTGTACGCCGCGGTGCTGGTCGGCGTGGGCGCGCGGATCGCGACAAGCGACGGCGCCTGGGCGAACGCCTGGGGCCTGGGGCTCGCCGTGGTCGGTTTGCTCGCCGTGCTGACGCGCTACGTCACGTTTCACGTCACGATCTTGCGGGCAAACCAGGCATTTGTAATCACCTCGCGGCTGTCGATCCTCGAAGGCGTGCTGACGCTTGCCGTCTGTCCCGCGGCCGCATGGTGCTGGGGACTGCCGGGCCTGTTGGGCGGCATCGTACTCGTGGTGCTCGGCTCGCTGGTGTTCGTGCGCCGTCACGCCGCCGCCGTGCTTCGCTGGTCGTGGAACACGGCCGAAATCCGCCGGCTCGTCGGCATCGGGAGCCCGATCCTGCTGGCCGGCGCCGTCTCGTCGCTGCTGCGTTCGCTCGATAAGCTGATGATCCTCGGCTACTTCAGCGATCGCGAGTTTCAACTCGGCTGCTACTCGGCGGCGCTGTTGGTCACCGGTCACCTCTTCGGTTTGGGGAACATGCTCGCCATGGTCACCGGGCCGAGGCTTGGGGAAAAATACGGCCATTCGGCCGACCGCCGCGCGGTGGCGCGTTTGGCCGCCCGGGCGAGCGAATTGCAGGCCGCCGCCATCGCCCTGCCCGCCGCGCTGGCGTTGCTGGTCGCGCCGCCGCTGTTGGCGCATCTATTGCCCGAATATCGATCCGGCCTGGCGCCGCTGGTGTGGCTCGTGCCGGGCGTGGTGGCGATGACGCTCGCACTGCCGGGGAGCCAGATGCTCGTGGCCGTCGGACGGCAGCGCCGGGCGCTGCTGGCCGTGCTGCTGGCCACGGCGGCCGCCGCGGTGGGAAATCACCTGGCGCTGCGCGGCGGGTTCGGACTGATGGGCGTCGCCGCGGCCACGGCCACCGCCTACGCGGTCTATTTCGTGCTCATCGCCGCGCTCTCGCTGTGGATCGAACTCGACGCGCCCGGGCGGTTGCGGTACGTCGGCATGCTTGCGCTCGCCGTAGGGCCGACGGTGGGTTCGGCGGTGTTGTTGCAGCGATGGTATCCCGACACGATCGCCGCGACGGTCGCCGCCGTGGTCGTCATTTGGAGCATAAGCGTCGCCGTCGGCTGGCGCCACGGCGGCTGGGGAGAAGAACTGAAAAGAACCAATGAACCGCTTTTCCCTCGACGAACTTGAACGCCGTTGCCAGAAGCCCGACCATCGGCGCGTCGGCAATTGGATGGCCCGGCACGTTAGCCGGCCGGCGGCGCTGCGTATTACGCGAGTGGTGGCGCCTTCGGGCATTTCGGCCAATGCGGTTACACTCGCCGCGTGGGGATGTGGCGTCGCCGCCGCCTGCGCGCTGGCGTGGGGGACGATTGGGGGCTGGGTCGCGGCCGCCGTGTTGCTGCAGACGTGGTACCTGCTCGACCACGTCGACGGCCAGCTCGCTCGGCTGCGCGGCGCCGCCTCGCTCGACGGCGTGCAGTTGGACTACCTGATGCACCACACGATCAACCTGCTCGTGACGCTGGGAATGGGCGCCGGGCTGTTCGTGCGGACGACCGAACCGCTTTGGGCCGTCGCCGGGTTAGTCTGCGGCGTGTCGCTGCTGCTAATCACCTTGCAGCACGACGCCCGCTACAAGGCGTTCATCCAGCGGCTCAAACGGCTCGACGGCCGGCTCGAAGTGGTCGGCGGCGGTGGTGGGCGGCCCGAGCCGCAACCACCCATCCCTCGCCGGCCCGTGCGGCTGGCGGCGTGGATCGCGCGGAAGGCCTGCGAAATGCACGTCGTGACCAACGTGACGTCGGTCCTGGCGTTGGTGCAATTGGCCGTTGGCGATACGCGGTTGCTCATCGCCGCGGCGTACCTTGCCGCAATAGCGCCGGTCGCCGCCGCGGTCGCCGGATGGACCCTCTTCCACTCCCAGCACGTCGGCGCGGCCGAGCGCGAGTTCGCCGCGTGGTACCAAACAGGGGACATTCTACTTTCTCACACACACGGTTTCGGCGAGACCGACGACACGAACGCAAAGAAATAGCATGTCCCCTTTTTCCGCGACTACACCAAGAATGCTCGTTCATGTGCTCATCTTGAACTACAATGGGCGCCGGCTCTTGGCCGAGTGTTTGCCTTCGGTGCTGCGCGCGGCCGAGACCTCGCGCCACCGGTGCGACGTGGCGGTCGTCGACAACGACTCGACCGACGATTCCGTGCCGTGGCTGGCCGAGCACTTTCCAAGGGTCCGCGTCATCGGCCTGCCGAACCGGGGACTGTGCTCGTTCAACGACGTGGTGCCCACGTTGGAAGGCCCGGTGGCCGTGCTGCTGAACAACGACATCCAGCTCGACGCCGGCTGCATCGATCCATTGATCGATCCGTTGGTGGCCGACTCGCAGTGTTTCATGACGGCCCCGCTGTGCCGGCGAATGGACGACGACACATACGAAGGCTTCAAGACGGCGGTCTGCTGGCGGTGGGGGCTCGTGCAGGCGACGGCGCTCTTTCCGGGCCACGAGGCGGCGATCGATCGGCCGGGGCTGACGGCCTCGGCCGGGGCGGCTATGGCGGTCGACTGCCGCAAGTTCGTCGAGTTGAGCGGGTTCGATCCGCTCTACCTGCCCGGCCGGCTCGAAGACCTCGACTTCGCGTTTCGGGGCTCCATGGCGGGCTACCACGCCCGATACATCCCCGAGGCGGTTGCCCGGCATCGCGGCATGGCCACGTTCGCCGAGGTGTTCGGCCGCGACGGTTGCGACGCGTTGGCGCTGCGCAACACGCTGCTTTTCCAGTGGAAAAACCTCCGGCATTCGCGCCACCTCCTGCGGCAGTGCATGGCGTTGCCGCTACGGCTGGCGTGGGACGTTTGCCGCAGCGCGTCGGCGCCGCGCCGGCGACGTTGGGTATTCCTTCGCGCGCTACTGGCGGCGCTTACCAGAGCGCACATGCTGCGATCGCCGCACTATCGCGCCGGCGGCACTACCGCGCAAGAGTACGAGTTCTTCGATCGCTTCCGGCCGGAGCGATTGGGGGAGCAAAGACAAGGCGCCCCAGTGGGAGGCGTCTCCGACGGCGACTGGAACACGAACGGGCGATGGTCGCCGAAGGAGCCGCCTCCCACAGTGGTGAGTTACCGTATACCGATTCAGTGGGGGGAATCTTGAGCACGGACGTATCCAGGTTGATTCGCGAGGACGTGAGGAACGCTCAGCAATGCGACGGCCGCCTTGAGGGCGCGCTGGAGGCACGGCGCGCCCGTCGCTACCCGATCTCGCGCTGGTACGTCCGTCCGGCGGCGAACTGGCTCGCCGCGGTGC
>JAUWWA010000339.1 GCA_030617125.1 Pirellulales bacterium
GCATCTGCTCCATGTGTTCCGGCACGTAAATCGGACTGTTGGTCGCCATCACACAGGATGCCGTCCCGATCGTTGCAAGCCCGCTCAATTTGTTGGCGTAAAAGAGGTCCGCAATCTCCTCGACGAGCAGCATCAGCCCATCGATCTCGGCCAGCTTGGCGGCCTCGCCGGCGTCGGCGGTATTTGTAAAAAGCTTCTGAACGGCGACGTCGACGTCGTAGTCGTATCGCGCCTCGGCCCGCGTGGCGGCGGCCAGCGAGAGGCCCTTCGGCACCACCGTCACCAGCAGGCTCGCCAGGTCCGCCAGATCCATCTGCGGCTGGTAGCTGCGCTGGGCGGTAAATTCCTGGCTCAGCGATGCCTCGTCGAGCACGTCCTTCACGCCTTCGGCTATCTCGATAATCACTGCCGCCATGCGCTCACCATCAGCGAAGCCAGGGCCGATAGAATCGCCATCACGAATGCCACGAGTACGGCCACGGAGACGGTCCAGTGATGAGCAAGATGATTGCTCATGCAGCGGTCGAGCTTTTTCACTTGTTCATGGATTTCGATGAGCAAATCATGATCGCTCATTTGTTCCGTCTTGCTCATGGTTCGGTTCCAATCAGTTTCGTATGCACTCGCAGCGTCTTTCGGTAGTTATCGCTGTATCGCCACGGCGGGCCATCGCCGGGCGCCATCACCTCGTAAACCTTCAACTCGCCGCCGGCACCGGCCGGCTCCTTGATCCGATCGCCGCGCTGCGGCAGCGTTTCCACGCCGAGCAGGATCAGGTCCGCCGCCAGTATCAGAAAGTCGCGGCTCTCGATCCGCTCGATGCCGTGCTCGGTATCGACCTCGAACATCGTCTCACCCGGCGTGGCCTGGATCTCGACGAAGTCGAAGCTGCGGTGGTAGGCAACCGTCCTGGAGGCGTGCGCGACGCGCATGTCCTCCAGCCAGTCCGAACCTGTCTTCAGCAGATCAGCCATGCCGATTCCGAACTACGTCATGCAGCATTACGCTGCTTTTTGCAGCTTTACGCTGCAGTTTCCGGCCTCTGATCAGCCCTTGATGTCGAGCTGCACTTCGATATTGCCGATCACGGCAAAAACTGCCGTAGCGGCGTCTTCCGTGATGACCGTCTGAACGAAGATGATCAGCTTGTCGCCGGCGACCAGGCCCGTCGGCGTGATCGACGATGTGATCGTCTGGAATACGTCCCCGCCGGCCGCCAGGTTTTGAGCACCGCCGGAAGCAAGGTCCGAGCCGACGGCCCCAGCATCCCCGAGCAGCCACGCCTCGACCTGGAGGGTCTCGACGCTCGCGTTGCCCGCACCCGACGAATCCACCTTGACCTCGACGTCGACCTCTATCGTCTGACCGTCGACGTATTCAGGCGGCAGTGGGTACTCGAAGCAGAGCGTATCCGTCTTCGTGTTGCTGAGCGCATCTTCACCCTTCAGTGTCAATGTCCCTGTACCGAATCCGCCGTTGACGATGGAGAACAGCGTGGCGCCGCCGGTTACATCCAGGACCAGACCGGTATTGCTGCGGCAGTTCTGGATCGGGATGCGGTAGACCGCGAGGTCTTCCTGCGCCAGCTTGCTGCGTGCGATCGCGGCCGCGGCGTTGATGTCCGCGTTGAGGATCTGGCCGGCCGCGATTGCGGTGCTGTACCAGGTCGTCACGTCATACGCGACGAGAACGAGGGTCGCGTATGCCGGAACGGACATCGCGTTGTCTGCGCCCAAGGCATCGATTGCATCGCTGGTGTTGGGCCACAGTTTCAGGATCGCGTTGGCGTTGTTCTTGACGACGCAAAGCCCGCCGGCCGCCGCCGCCGGAAGGACCACGCCCTTCGTGCCGTTTGCGGCTGACACGAGGCTGAACCCATCGGCGAGTGCCGCCGCATCGCCCTGGACGCTGCCGAACGCGGCCACCGTCGCCGAATCCATCGACAGCAGGCCGGTTGCGGCCAGGTTGAACGGGCCGGTGAGGGGCACATCGTCGTAGGTGCTAGGACCCTGAGCGACCAGAATATCCCCGGCTGTGTAGTCCACCGAGACGATGTCGGAAAGGTCGGCTAGGGCGAATGATTCAGCGGTCAGAGTCACAGTGCTCCGCAGGAGGATGCGGACCGTCTCGTCGGTCGCCTCGGCCGTCTCCAGGACGAATCCGCACCAGGTGTTTCCGGCTGCCGTCGCCGTCACGCAGCCGGCTACGGTGCCGCCCTGGGGGATGTTGACCGTATCCCAGAAGATATTAGCGCCGACCGTGGCAAATGCCTCGGCGGCGGCCTTCACGATGTCGAAGATACCGCCGATCGCCAGTGCGCCCTTGGCGTTTGCCGCGATGTCGGTCTTGGCGATCGCGACGATATTGTTCTGGACGATCACGTCGCCGCCGGTGACCGGCGAACCGGGCGTATAGTCGATCATCTCGCCCGGGCTTAGATACTTGCCTTGATGTGTCTGTGACATTTCGATTTCTCCTGTTTGGAGGCCCAAGAAAAAAGCCCCCAGTCCTCCTGCATGCAGGACGGGGGGCTTTAATTTCTTCTCCGAAGATTCAGGCCTGGCCGGGCCTGTTTCCTGGGCTATTTTCGGTTTTTTTGTCTCACATCACGGCCATTCCGGATGTGATGCTTCGCTTAAAGGACAATTGTAAGTTACCAATTGGCCACGGCTTACGTCCCTCGCATCTTCACACCACCGCGATATTCCTGCTTGGCACAGCCGAAGTCGTGGTACCCTCGGAACTGGACGCCGAGTACGTTGAAGTCGGCGTCGGCCGACTCCACCGTAGGATTCTGCTGGCCGTTCAGGAAGGCGATCTCGATCACCGGCATGTCGTCGGGGTTGGCCAGGAGGTACCAGGCATCGGCAGAATTGCCGGTGATGGTGGCGTTGGAAAGGTACGTGGAGCACACGATGCCGAACTTGCCCGAGTGCGGGTTATCCGTCGGGACCTTCGACTTGATCGATCCCCCGCCCTCTGTGAGCTTCAACGAGCTCATCAACTGCTGGGCGGTTACCTTCAGCGCCGGCGGTACGGTCAGCTTCGTGGCTGCCACGCCCATCGGGTTGCCGTCCGCATCGGTCTGATTCAGGAAGAGCAGCTCGGCCGCCGTCAGCGAGTCGATCGCCAGTGCCGTACCGGCGCCCGTGGCGTAGTTCTTGTAGCCGGTCTTGAAGAATGCCGAGTTGTTCAGGAACTCCGTCCAGAAGACCTTATTGAGCTTGAGCCCGGCCCCGCGGCCGATCATCTTGGGCACCGCTGTAAGTGCCCCGAGATCGTCATTGATCAGATCGGTCCGGGTAATTCCAAACATCCGGCCGTAGGTCTTGGCTTGATTCGCGTACTCGAGCTCGCCTACCTCGGCGTGCTTCAGCTCGCCGCCGGGACCGACCTCCTCGTACTCCATCCCGCCGGTGAGACGATAGGAAGTAACGGCCTTGAAGTCCTTTACGTTCC
>JAUWWA010000391.1 GCA_030617125.1 Pirellulales bacterium
AGTTCGCCCGATACCTCGGTCTTTGCGGCGGCGTCGATGCCCAACAGCGCGACGAGCAGCTTCTTGGAAACCTGCCAGGAATCGCCCACGGCGAGCGGTCCCTCGGGCAGCAGGCGGTCGAACAAGAGGCTGTTGCCCAGCAGGTCGATCAGTTCGAGTTCGTCGCGCGTGAGCGTGCCGTGGGGCGAAAAGAGCGTCAGCTTTCCGCCGTCGGCTTCGGCGGCGATCAGGCGCCGCCCGGCGCGCAGCTTCGGCTTGATGCCGTCGTCGTCGAACTTGATCACGGCATCGATTTCGTCGTAGTAGCGGACGGATCGGGCGCGGCCGTCGGGCAGCTCGGGCACGTCGAGAGTCCTCTCGTCGTAGCGAAGCCGGCACGCCACGGAGAGTTTCGCATCCTCGACGCGGTTCTCGACGAGTTCCTTCTTCACGCCGCCGAGTTCCAGCACCGCGGCGATGCGGTCGATGTCGCCGGGCTTGCGGCCGCTTTGAAATGAGTAGGTTCGGCCCTTGGCCTGTGCCGCGTCCGGCACGACCGCCACGGCCAGCAGGGCCAGCGTCGCCGTGGCAATTTGGGTAACGATGCGGTTCATGCGATCACCGTAGAGCGGGGTGTCGAGTCGTGTGCAACTAGGGAAAATGGGGAAGGAAGAAAAAGGCGAATGGGAATCAACTCACCGACGGATCGAACAACTCCCTGCCGCAGGTTGGGTCCGCCGGCCAATAATCGCTAAATCGACAGCGGGGCTTGGAGGAGTTCACTCGAAAGCACCTGTTCGGCGTGGGTCTCCTGCTCCCGCCAAGGCCTACGACCGCAGGCCTCGCCGACGAAGAGGTGCCCTGAGGAGGCCGGATGTCGAGCCGAGGCATAAACGTTGCGGGTGGCTGGCCCGGCAACGCCAAGGAGGGCAATGTACACAGCTTTAGTGATCTACGTTGGTTGGGCATGCCGGTGAGTGGTCAAAGCGAGCCGCTACCCCCTATTATTAGTGCAAATTGGACGAATAATGGGCCCGGGATGGGAATATTCCGTGGGCGAAATCGAACATAAGTACGTACAGAGAGAGAACGATTGGCAATCCCCCCGCTGAGAACACAGGAAACGCCACGCTTGGGCCATAAACACTCAGCTCCATGGAGTTATTCATCCGAGCCAACCCCGAGCAGGCCGTGGTTTTTTACAGGAACTATTGTTTTTTTTGGGCGGTCTGGTATACTGGATCTTGGAAAGGTTTGACGTGACTTTCCGCCAAAGGGAAACTTCGATGCACACCGACTACTTGAATCCCGCCATGCGGCAACTTCGCGACCAGCAGGTTCGCTTTGCGCCGCGCGAGAAGAAGATCGAGCAAGTCGATCAGGCGGAGAAGTTGTTGGGTGAACTCGACTCGAAACGGACCTATACCTACGAGTACGTTTGCTTCCGGATTACGAACTTTCGTCCCACGTCGTACCCCGACCTGAAGCTGACCGGCTGTGAGGCCAGCCACGACCTGCGGCTGTTCGTCGAGGACGTGTCGGACTCGGCCGACGTTCCGGCCGACGCGGCGGGCGAGCGGGTGCTGACGGTCGACGAACTGGCCAAAAAGTTCAACGTCTCGATGAAGACCATCTCCCGATGGCGACGGCAGGGGCTGATTAGCCGGCGGTTCGTGCTCGACGGTCGCAAACGGGTGGGGTTCCTGCAAAGCAGCGTGGAGCGGTTCGTCGAGGAGAACTTCGACCGGGTGCGGCGCGGCGCGCGGTTCAGCCAGTTGAGCACCGGGGAGCGGGCGGACATCATCGGCTGGGCTCGGCGCCTGGCCCGAGCCGGGGCGTGCCCCGCTGACGCCATCAAGCGGCTGGCGAAGAAGACCGGCCGAAGCGTCGAGACCATCCGCTACACGCTCAAGCAGTTCGACCAGGAGAATCCCGACCTGGCCATATTTCCCGATAACCACGGGCCACTCCGCCCGGAGACCAAGCGGAAGATCTACCAGCAATACCACCGGGGCGAATCGGTTGAAGCGTTGGCCCGCCGGTTCTACCGCACGCGGACGAGCATTTACCGGGTGATCGGCGAGATGTGCGCCCAGCGGGTGATGGAGCTGCCGCTGGACTACATCCCCAACGACGAATTCGCCCGGGTGTATTCCTCGAAGCGCGAGAAGGCGATCGTCTGCGCGATGCCCGAGAGCGAGGAGCGGGCACGAAAGCCCCGGTTGCCCAGCGGCCTGCCGCCGTACCTGGCGAGTCTGTACGTCGTGCCGCTTCTGACGCGCGAGCAGGAGCGCCACGTGTTCCGTAAGATGAACTACCTGAAGTACAAGGCGAGCCGGCTGCGCGAGAAGCTCGATCCGACGCGGCCGAGAAGCCCCCTGATGGACCACATCGAGCGGCTCTACGATGAGGCGGTGGCGACGAAGAACCAAATCATCCGGGCGAATCTGCGGCTGGTCGTCTCGATCGCCAAGCGGCACGTCGGCCCGGCGGAAAACTTCTTCGAGCTGGTCAGCGACGGGAACATGTCGTTGATGCGGGCGGTGGAGAAGTTCGATTACGCGCGGGGCAACAAGTTCAGCACGTACGCCAGTTGGGCCATCATGAAGAACTACGCCCGGACCATCCCCAACGAGCATCGCCGCCGCGACCGGTTCCGCACCAGTCAGAGCGAGATGTTCACGTCGGCCAGCGACGAGCGGAGCGACCAGCTCGAGCAGGAGTTGGCCCAGTTGCAACGCGAGGCCCAGGTGGATAAAATCCTTCACCGGCTGGACGAGCGCGAGCAGAAGATCATCGTCCGGCGATTCGGACTGCGGCGCGGCGAGGAGCCGCTGACGCTCAAGCAGGTCGGCGCCGAGCTGGGCGTGACGAAGGAGCGGATCCGGCAGATCGAAGCCCGTGCGCTCAGCAAGCTCCGTAAAGCCGTCGAGGAAGAGAAGATCGACTTCCTCGATTAGGGCCCGCTCGTTATCTCCCGCGACCACTGGTCGCGGCTTTGCAAGTGTCGCACGGGCGCCATG
>JAUWWA010000097.1 GCA_030617125.1 Pirellulales bacterium
GAAGGGGGACAGTCCCATTTTCGTGGCGTGAAAATCTGGACAGCCCCCACGCCCATGCGTTTTGCAAACATCAAGCTGATCTTCTTCCGCGAGATTCGCGACCAGGCTCGCGATCGGCGCACGCTGTTTATGATCGTAGTGTTGCCGCTCCTGCTGTATCCGCTGTTGGGGACGAGCTTCGTTCAGGTGAGGCAATTCATGCATGAGCGGCCGACGAAGGTTCTGGTCGTGGGCGCCAGGGGCTTGTCGGAAGACCCGCCATTGCTGGCCAACGGGCGGTTTTCCGAGGATTTGTTCGTCGAGCCGCGGGATGCCGGGCTGCTGGAGCTGCACTTCGCCCGATCGGAACCGCCGGCCGGCCGTGCGACGGCCGACCAGTGCGTCGACGCCCGCCGCGCAGTGCAGTCGGGCGAGTACGACGTGGCGCTCTGCTTCGCCGACGACTTTGGTCAAGCCTTGGAGGGCGTCCGGCACGCCGTCCAGGAAGGTCGCGGCAGCGACGTGCAGGTTCCCCGGCCCGAGATCATCTACACCACCGCCAAGGAACGATCGCAAATCGCCTTCGTCCGACTTTCTCGGGTTCTGAACCGCTGGGCAGAAAAGGTCGGGCGCCGAAACCTGCGAGCCGGCGGCGTGCCCGTGGTGGCGGCCCGACCCTTCGACATCGAGATGGCCGACGTGGCCGACGAGACCGCGTATCGCGGCGCGGCGTTGTGGTCGAAGATCCTGCCGGTGATCCTGTTGATTTGGGCGCTGACCGGCGCGTTCTACCCGGCCGTCGACCTCTGCGCCGGCGAGAAGGAGCGTGGTACGCTGGAAACGCTGCTGAGCAGTCCGGCACATCGTAGCGAGATCGTACTGGGCAAACTGGCGACGGTCATGCTTTTCAGCATGGTGACGGCGATACTGAACCTTGGGAGCATCGGGCTGACCGGCTGGCTGGTGTTCGGCCACCTTTCCGAGTTTGCCCCGCCGCCGCCGATGGCGGCCGTCTGGCTGTTAATAGCGTTGGTGCCGGTTTCGGCGCTGTTCAGCGCGTTGTGCCTGGCATTGGCCGCCTTCGCTCGAAGCACGAAAGAAGGGCAATACTACTTGATGCCCCTGCTGCTGGTGACGATGCCGTTGGCCGTGCTGCCGATGTCGCCCGGCGTGGAACTGAACCTGGGCAGTAGCCTGATTCCGCTGGCCGGCGTGGTGCTCTTGCTGCGCAACGTGCTGGAGGGAAACTACTGGCAGTCGTTGCAGTTTCTGCCAATCGTGCTCGCGGTGACGCTTGCCGCTTGCCTGCTGGCGATCCGCTGGGCAGTCGAGCAGTTCAACTCCGAGAGTGTATTGTTCCGCGAAAGCGAGCGGCTCGACGTGGGGCTCCGGCTGCGGCGCTTGCTGCGAGATCGCCGTCCGACACCGAGCGTGGCCATGGCCATTTTTTGCGGGGTGGCGATCCTGGTGGTTCAGTTCTTCATGAGCTTCACCATGACGCCGCCGAGCGATTTCGGCGGTTTCGCCCGAATTGCAGTCGTGACCCAACTCGCGGTGATCGCCGCGCCGGCACTGTTGATGACCGTGATGCTGACCTGCGGCATCCGGCAGACCCTGCTGCTGAGGCTCCCGTCGTGGCGGACGCTATTGGGCGCGGCGCTGCTGGCGGTCGTGCTGCACCCGGTCGTCAATCGCTTGCAGGTGCTTGTGGTCGAGCTTTACCCGGTCAGCGACGAGATCAAGGTGATGCTCGAAAGGTTTTTCAAGCAGGCCCCGAACTTCTGGCTGCTCATCCTGTTGATCGCCATTATGCCGGCCATCTGCGAAGAGCTGGCGTTCCGCGGGTTCATCCTCTCGGGCCTGCGGCATCTGGGCTATAAGTGGCGGGCGATCGTGTACTCGGCGCTGTTGTTCGGGCTGACCCACGCGGTGATCCAGCAATCGCTGATCGCCTGCCTGGTCGGCGTGGTCATCGGATACATCGCCGTGCAAAGCGGAAGCATTCTCCCGTGCATGGTCTTCCACGTACTCCATAACACGCTGGCGCTGGCCACCGCGCAGATTACGCAAGACCTGCTGCAGCGATGGCCGCTGCTGGAGACGATGATGACGCCCGGCGCGGAAGGCGCTTGCATGTACTCCTGGCAGCTCGTTGTGTTTGGGCTTCTCGCGGCCGGGCTGCTGCTGGCATGGTTCGGTCGGCTCCGCTACGCGAAATCGCCCGAAGAAGAACGCCGGCAGGCCGTCCGCCGGGGGTTGTGCAACGACGACGACCTCGACATTATGAAGCTTTTGCCTTAGGTACTCTTATGGATCTCCCTTCAGTGGGGGAGAGGGTTCGAACGTTCACACGCGCAGCGTGGGACCGAGAGGTCATTGAGAAGAAGCTGAAGATAAACTGATGATTCTCGGCTTTGTGTACGATGTGTTCATCGTCCTTGTGGCGGGATTGACCTTCGGAGTCGCCGCCAAACGGCTCGGATTTTCTATGCTGGTCGGCTACTTGCTGGCCGGAGCCTTGATCGGTCACGGCGGACTTGGCCTGGTCGCGGAAGATGCGAAAGAAATCGAGCACCTCGCACGCGCGGGTGCTCTCTTACTGCTGTTTGCAATCGGGATCGAGTTTTCACTGGAAGAACTGGTTCGGCTGGCTCGCTATTTCCTAATTGGCGGTAGTATCCAGATGGTTCTGGTTGCAGCGCCGACGGCGCTGGCATGTTGGCTATTCGGTGTCTCGTGGCAATCGGCATTGTTGATTGGTGGGGCAACGGCACTCAGTTCGACGGTTCTGGTGTACCGGGCGTTGACCGAGTGGGGTGAAACGGCCTCACCACAAGGCCGTCGAGCGATTGGCGTCTTGTTGTTTCAAGATGTGGCGCTGGTACCCCTAATTCTGCTGGTGCCCATGTTGAGCGGTGGACAACAAGGCTCACAAACGTGGGCGTACCTACTTCTAACGCTGAACACCATGTTGTTCGTGGCGGCAGTCCTGGCGCTGCGTAAGGTTTTCACGCGGTGGGTGGCGCCAATGCTCAGTAATCTGCGCAGCGTGGAATCCGTCATTCTGTTCGCCTTGACCGTGCTGGTGGGCTTCTGCCTGGGAGCCAACCTTGCAGGTCTCCCTCCGGCCCTGGGCGCTTTTGCCGCTGGCTTGGTCTTAAGCGGAAACCGATTGACCGACCAAGTGGATGCCTTGATCTTGCCGTACCGCGAATCCTTTGGCGTGGTCTTCTTCGTTAGCCTGGGAACGTTGTTGGATCTAAGCGTTCTCATGCATGGTCCATTCCTGTTGATCTTCGGACTCCTTGCCGTCCTGGTGGTTAAGGTCGGCGGGGCCACCGTTGCCCTGCGCGCCACCGGGCTGCCTTGGCGCTGCGCAGCGGGAATGGGGCTCGCTCTGGCACAACTGGGCGAGTTGTCCTTTGTGCTGCTCTCGGAAGGCTTGCACGCGAATCTGATCAGCCAACTCAACTACAACCAGATGCTCTTCGTGGCGATCGGAACACTCGTTCTCACACCGCAGCTATTGAAGTATGGCCTCCAGTGGACGCGCCGGTGGCCGTCGGCTGACCATCTGGCGGAAGAGCACCGCGGAGGTCTCCCACCGAGGCCGCAAGAAGCCATCGTTATCGGGCTCGGGCCGATTGGACGGCAAGCCGCCTCGCAATTGGAAATCATGGGTACCGATGTCTGCTTGATCGATTTGAGCCCCGTGAACCTCCACGCCTACGCCCAGCAGGGATTCCGCACAGTCTCGGGCGATGCACGTGATCCGGAGGTGCTCGGTCGTGCCGACGCGGCTCAATGTCGCCTGACCATTATCTGTGTGCCCGAAGATCGAATCGCTTCACAAATTGTTAAGACGCTTCACCGTTTGAATCCAACATGCATCATCATCGTTCGCTGTCGCTATCACTCCAGCACATTAGCGCTGCAACGTGCGGGAGTGCACACGGTGGTTAGCGAAGAAGCAGAAGCCTCACGCGCATTGGTTCGATTATTGGAACGTATGCGGTCGTCCTGAATGCGGCCTTTGTGAACAATCCCGGCCAAGCAACTGCAAGGGGAGCAGCACCATCGCCCACACGCTCCAAGCCCGTTACGTCTTCCCTGTCACGGCCGACCCGATCGCCGGCGGCGCGGTGACCGTCGATGGCGACCGGATCGTCGCCGTGGGCATACCGCCCAGAGGGGCCAACATGGAGGACCTTGGCAACGTCGCCATCCTGCCGGGGCTGGTCAACGCCCATGCACACCTGGAGTTCAGCGATCTGAGCGAGCCGCTGGGCGAGCCGGGCATGGGGTTCGTCGATTGGATCCGTCTGGTCATCGAGCGCTTCCGGCAGAGGCCGGGAACGTCCGAGCAACCGGTTCGGCATGGGCTGGAAGAGAGCATCCGCTGGGGGACGACTGCGCTGGGGGAGATTGCGCAGCCGAACTGGTTGGCCGATCTGTTCGAGCAATCCGTACTGGATACGACGGTGTTCCTCGAGTTGATCGCCCCCACGCCGCAGCGAATGGCGCCCCTGTTGGAACTGGCGCTGCGGCACGTCCGGCCGGTCGGCACGTCACGGCATTGGCGTCCCGGGCTGAGCCCCCACGCACCGTACAGCGTCCATCCGCAGTTGCTCGATGCCGCGGTGTCGCTCTCGGCGGCCGAGCGTGTACCGTTGGCCTTCCACCTGGCGGAGTCGCGCGAGGAGCTGGAGTTGCTGCGTTCGGGAAGCGGGCCGTTTCGTGGCCTTCTTGAGGAACTGGGGACCTGCGATCCGGAACTGTTCCCCCCGGGCAGGCGGCCGCTTGATTATCTGAAGCAGTTAGCGGCCGCCCATCGCACGCTCATCATCCACGGCAACTATCTCGACGGCGAAGAGATCGCTTTTCTGGCGGGTCATGCCGAGCGGATGTCGGTCGTCTACTGCCCGCGAACGCACGATTACTTCCGTCACGACGCGTACCCGCTAGAAAAAATGCTCGCGGCCGGCGTGGTGGTGGCGCTGGGCACGGACTCCCGGGCGTCGTCGCCCGACTTGAGCCTGCTGGGCGAGATGCGGCGCGTCGCCCGGCAGTTCCCCTCGATCGCTGGCGATGTGATACTACGGTTGGGTACGCTCCACGGCGCGTTGGCGTTGGGGCATGGTAGCGAAGTCGGGAGCCTCGAGCCCGGCAAGCGGGCCGATCTCATCGTCGTCGCCCTGCCGGAACGCGACGCCGCTGATCCGCATGAGTTGCTGTTCGATTCGGACAAGCCGGTGATAAAGAACTACATTTCGCGCCGTGGTGCCGACGGCGGCTAAATAATAAATCCCAAATCCTAAATCCCAAGTCCCCAATGACAACCCCCGCCACCGATTGCTGGTTTCTGACCGGTCCGACCGCCGCCGGCAAGACGGGCGTGGGCGTGGAGCTGGCTCGGCGGATCGGCGCGGAGATCGTCTCGATGGATTCGATGGCGCTGTACCGCGGCATGGACCTCGGCACGGCGAAGCCGACGCCCGAACAGCGCGCCGCGGTGCCGCACCATCTGATCGACCTGATCGAACCGCACGAGCAGTATAGCGTGGCAGCGTACATCGAAGCGGCGCGGCGGTGCATCGACGCGATCAAGGCGCGAGATCGCGAGGTGCTGTTCGTCGGCGGGACGCCGCTGTACCTGAAGGGGTTGTTGCGTGGGATCTTCGAGGGGCCCAGCGCCGATTGGGCCTTCCGCAAAGGGCTCCGCGACGAGGCCGGCCGGCACGAGCCCGGCTGGCTGCATCTTCGTCTGGCCGAGGTCGATCCGGCAGCGGCCCAGCGGCTGCACCCGAACGACACCCGCCGGCTCGTTCGGGCGCTGGAAGTCTATGAGAAGACGGGTCGCCCGATCAGCGAGTTGCAGCGGCAGTTCGACGCCGGCCGACCGGCCGAGGCGTGTCGGGTGTTTGTGCTCAACTGGCCGCCAAAGGACCTCCATGCCCGGATCGACCGCCGCGTGGAGGCGATGTTCGCTGCCGGGCTCCTCGACGAGGTCCGCCGGTTGCTTAAGCGGCCGGAACCGCTCAGCCGAACCGCCCGGAAGGCCGTCGGCTACCGCGAGGTGATCGAGCACCTCGGCGGCGAGCGTACGTTGGACGAAACGGTCGAACTGGTCAAGAGCCACACTCGCCAGCTCGCCAAGCGTCAGCGGACGTGGTTCCGAAGCCTGAGCGAGTGCCGATTCGTGCCGGTCCCCGGGCGGCTGGAGGCGGTCGAACTGGCCGGGCGAATTGCGCAAATGGGGGAAGCTCTTCCCGCCGAGCGGCAATTGGGCTAGAATTACCCCTTCGATACCATGATCGCCCTGCCAGGGGGGCAATACCTTGCTGCGGACTCATACTTGTAACGAACTTCGCCCCGAACATGCCGGCCGGGAGGCGACGCTGTGCGGCTGGGTCGATACGTATCGCGACCACAGCGGCGTGCTGTTTGTCGATCTGCGCGACCGGTACGGCCGTACACAGGTGGTCTTTGCGCCCGAAAGCGGCGACGCGACCTTGGGCCTGGCCAAAACCTTGCGCCCGGAATACGTGGTGTCGGTCACCGGCAAGGTAGCCCTTCGGCCGGAAGGGACGGTGAATCCTAAGTTGTCGACCGGCGAGATCGAGCTGCGTGCCCGGCGCCTGGAGATCTTAAACGCAAGCCTCACCCCGCCCTTTCCGCCGGGCGGCAAGGAACTTCCCGGCGAAGACCTGCGGCTGAAATATCGCTACATCGATCTGCGC
>JAUWWA010000115.1 GCA_030617125.1 Pirellulales bacterium
CCAGTTCCTGCTTCGCCCGCTTGTGGTCGCTGATTTCGCGTTGAAGTCGTTGATTCGTCTCGCTTAGCTCTGCGGTGCGGCGCTCGACCTCTTTCTCAAGGAGCTCGCGATGTTTCCTCAATTGCTCCTCAGCGCGCTTCCGGTCGGTGATGTCCCAGACAACCCCGGTCATCCGGACGGCGCGCCCCTTCCTGTCACGATAAACTTTGCCGCGGGTGACGAGATCGTGTTGACTTCCATCCGGCCACACCACCCGGTACTCAGTGTCGTACTCAGCATCCTCTTCCACCGAACGAGCGACTGCGCGCTTGGTGCGTTCCCGGTCGTCTGGGTGAAGCATGTCGATAAAACCTTCGATTCCTCCCGAGAACACGCCCGGCTTCAGGCCGAACAGGGGATGCGTGTAATCATCCCACGTATGCCGGTTCTCAACGATGTTCCAGTCCCAAGCGCCAATCCCGGAAGATCTCAAGGCCAGATTCAGCCGTTCCTCGGACTCCTGGAGTTCATGAATGATAGGATTGCCGATGCGGAAGAACAGAAACGCGCCAACCGAGATCAGCACCAGGGCAGTTCCCCCGGCCAGCAATCCCGCTTTGAAAAATGGCTTGCGAATTTCCGCCAGGTCGATCTTCGCCACGATGCCCAAGTCGAGAACCGCCACGGGCTCGTAGGCGGCGAGCACCGTTTCTCCTTGATAATCAGGGCCGATGACCGTCCCCCCCGATTCTCTCGACAGCGCCAGATGCATGGGCTCGGCCAGTTCCGACGAGAATGGCACAGGGGTAGATTCCTCCAGTTCATCGCGCCGGTGACTGAGCAAGAAGACAATCTGCTCGCCTTCGCGCCTGGCCAGGGTGAACTCCCCGGTCTCTGCAAATCCTTCCAAGCGCGAGTGCGCCTCTTTGATCTGTGATAGTGTGGCGGCGAAAGCGCCCCCTGGAATGTCCTCGCCGCTATACTTTTTATCGAACCTCGCCACCGCTTCCATCAAGCGCGCCTGACTCTTCACGATTTCTGTCAGACGTATACGCTGTTGTTCAAACGCCGCACGATACAAAACGAAAAACGCCGTCCCACCCACACTCGCCGTCATGCCCAACATGATAATAACTAGGATGAGAATTCTAGTTCTCGCGCGCATTATCTCTCTCCTGTCTCTTCCCATCGATGCCCAGACCATGGGAACGGAGCATGGGAACGAGTATGTGTGCGGCGTCGGCCCGCTTCGATTGCGCTGTCTTCCCATATTCATTACCAGTCATTTCCCTGCCCCTTTTTCGTGATTTGTTGAACAGTCGACACAACCTCTGACGGCGCGCTCCTCGATGCGTCACCACTGCCGTGTCGCACGCAAGCCTACCCACAGGTGCAGAGCCGTTCTGGCGGGGGTGCTTTCTCGAGCCAAGCCAATACAGCCAACGAGTCACCCTGACCAGCCCACAGGCGCGTATGCATGGTTGATGCGTCTGGTCAGTCCAACCACGTCCGAATGAAGCAGGCTGGCCCCGCAGCGCGCAACGATGGGCGCCGAGAAGCGGGGAACCCGGATTCTCGACCTGGAAGCACTTCCGCAACCTGATTCCCGCAAACTGGTCGGGCCGCAGGTGCACAGCAACGAGGTCCGCACCGAAGCTGGAAGTGATCCGCAATTCGTGGTCCGTCGACCGCGGGCCGAGAAGGCAATCACGTTCCCCCCCAACCGTTGCGCCCCCGCAATCTTCGCCATGGCGATGCCCTCTTCATGAGATCGCGCCCGGAAGGTGGTTCCACCACATTTGTGATTCTATCGCGCCGTGGGGACTCCACCAACCCCAGATCATGGACAACCGACCGGCGGCAAGCGGTGGCGGGTGATGACGAAAACGCGCCCGGCAGGACTCGAACCTGCAACCTGCGGATTAGAAGTCCGCTGCTCTATCCTTTAAGCTACGGGCGCAAAAGACTATTATTTCCGGGGGTATTGACTTCCTCGGCCGACTTGCTAGAATGGAATGTGACACCTGCTTTTGACACCTGTTTACCAAATTGGCCCCCCGATGGGCGAACATCAGAGGGCCGGGACATCGACCTGAAAAGGAGGCCAATACCACATCATATTCTACTGCGAAACGGAAGCCGAGCAAACCGTATCCGGACTTTCCGCTGTTCCCACATGCCACCCGGCGGTGGGCGAAAAAAATCAAAGGCAAGCTCTGCTACTTCGGCCCTTGGGACGATTGGCGGGGCGCGCTCGATCGGTTCAACGCACAGAAGGCCGATCTCTACGCTGGCCGGCCCCCGAGGGTATCGGGCGGTGCGTTGACCGTCCGCGATCTGTGCAACAGATTCCTGACCGCCAAGAACGAACGGGTCGAAACTGGCGAAATCACTCCGCGAACCTTCGCCGACTACCATGCCACCTGTAGCCGACTGGTCGATACGTTTGGGAAGAATCGGCCGGTTGACGGTCTGGCAGCCGAGGACTTCCGGCGGCTGCGGGCCAGTATGGCCAAGGTCTGGGGGCCGGTGCGGCTCGGCAACGAAATCCAGCGGGTTCGGTCAGTGTTCAAGTTTGCTTATGATGAGGCGTTGGTTGATAAACCGGTCCGCTACGGCCAGAGTTTCAGCCGTCCCAGCAGGCGGGTAATCCGCAAGCTCCGCAACGGCAGCGGTCCGAGGATGTTTGAGGCGGAGGAAATCCGCCGGATGATCGGCGCCGCGGGAGTGCAACTCAAGACAATGATTCTGCTGGGAATAAACTGCGGGTTCGGCAACGCCGACTGCGCGGGCTTGCCCCGGAAGGCCCTGGACTTGCACGGCGGCTGGGTGAACTACCCTCGCCCAAAGACCGGGGTCCAGCGGCGGTGCCCATTGTGGCCGGAGACCGTCAAGGCGTTGCGCGACGCGCTGGAGGTTCGCCCCAAGCCGAAGGACAGAGCCGACGCCAAGCTCGTATTCATCACGAAGTACGGCCAGCGATGGGCGAAGGACACGTCGGACAATCCGGTCAGCCAGGAAACCGCCAAGGTGTTGAGGCAACTGGGCATTCAGCGGCGCGGCGTGAACTTCTACGCGCTTCGCCACACGTTCGAGACCATTGGCGGCGAAGCCCGGGACCAAGTGGCCGTCGATCACATCATGGGCCACGCCCGCGACGACATGGCCAGTGTCCACCGCGAGCGGATCAGCGACGAACGGCTCCAAGCCGTGACCGATCATGTCCGGCACTGGTTGTTTGAAACGGATTGCCAGCCTGGTTGAACAAGCAACCGCCGACGCGGCTTGACGGGACGGCAAGGAAGGAGCATCGGAACCGTCGAGGCGGGTGTGGTAAAACGCGGTCGGTAGCTCCTGGACGTTGTGATTTTGCTGCCGACAGGTTGCCATGATGCTGAGCATCCGCTCGACGAAACGGCTTCCCGCCTCGCTGTCCGTGCCGCCGCTGCTTTTACACCACAGCACGGCATCACGCAACACGCTTGCCGGTGCGTCGTTGTGTGGCCCGCCGCGAACGACGCCCATGAAAGAAAGCCCGAAACGAACACACTTGACCGGCCCAACCATAGCAGGCCTTACGCCGTTTGTCATGAGCCCCAGCGCCGGGCCAGCATTGCCGATTTCCACGCTGCCTGAGGGCGAACACATGGGCATTGTGAAGGCGATGGTGCTATTCGTCCGGGCGATGGTTGTGTATTTTCGGCTGGTAGAATCGCCGGATGGAGTTATTGGGAAGGACAAGTAGCGTGTCACGTTCCGGCATTCATCCTTCATCCTTCCCCTAACTCACCTGGTAGCGTTCTACCTTCGCCCGATCCACGTCGACTCCCAGTCCCGGTGTTTGTGGGACGGCCATCATGCCGTCGACGATTTCCAGCGGCTCGGTGAGCACGTCGTCGCGGAGTTGGTGGTAGGCACATTCGTTGCAGCCCGAGAAGGCCGGCGTAGCGGCGGCCAGTTGCAGCATGGCGGCCGTGGCAATCCCCAGGGACGGCTCGGCGCCGAGCAACACGGAGACTCCACCCGCCTCGGCCACGGCGACGCATTTCCGCGCCGGGACGATCCCTCCCACCCGGCCAATGTCGACCAGCACGAACGGTACGGCGCCGCAGCGGATCGTCGCCATGACGTCGGCCGGACGCCGAATCGACCGCCACACCGCCAGCGGCACGTTGGTTTGCCGCGCGAGCGACGCGACCGGGTGCAACTTCGTGGTGTCGATCGGATCGAGCACAAACTGCAATGCGACGTCTTCGAGTTCGGCGCAAAGGTCTCGCGCGGTCTCGGGGTCGTAGCGGGCGGCGGCGTCCAACCGCAATTCGGCCCGATCGCCCACGCTTTGCCGAACGGCGCTGAGCCTTTGCAGGTCCTCCTCCATGCGGCCGCCGGCCGTGACGATCTGGGTATGAAAGCCCTGTTCGGCGAGTTCCCGGGCGACCTTGGCGACGCGCCGGGCATGGTGGCCGGGCAATCGCACGGCCAAAGGAATCCGTTGGCGATATCCGCCGCCGAGAAAATGGTGCAGCGGCTCCCCGGCCGACCGGCCGATCAGGTCCCAACAGGCCATCTCCAACGCGGAGCGCAACGCCGGATCGGGCACGGCTTGGAGCATCAGCAGCTCTTCGATGTCGAAGATGCTCAGTCCGGCCAACACCGGAAACAAGGCGTTGCGTCGGCCGGGCAACTCCGCCGCCTGCCACCCGCACCGCGCCTCACCCCAGCCCTCTAGCCCCGAGTCGGTTGTCAGCCGGACCAGCACCGATCGGACCGGATCGTCCGACTCTGTGCAATGGATCTCGACAAGGTAGAATTCAAGTTCGCTAATGGTCATGATGGACAGTTGTCGGCGGTCCGTCGTCGATTGTCAGGGGTGTGATTTCCATGGTAACGTCCAACTGGCAGAAAGGAAACTTCCCGCCGGCCCCTGGTCAGCGGTACGTCGGTTGATTATGCTGAATAATGAGTCGCCGACGCCCCCCATGCGGGCCGCAAGTTTGGCGATACCATTCGGCCATCATGTGCCTGTCCACTCTTGGGAGGGAGAACCGTGGCTCGTAAAGTCGCCAATCGTAAGGAGTTACGTGCGGAGGCCGAGGCTGCCGAACGCCAGGAAGCCGAGGAAAAGCCAAAAGCCAAGAAAACCGCCGCCAAGAAAACCACCACGAAGAAAACCACCCGCAGCCGCGCAAAAGTCGTCAAGGAAGTCCGGTTGAAGGCCTTTTGGGGCGTCTTCAATCAGTCGTTGCGTCGGGTGGCTCTGTTTGAGTACAGCCAACGAGACCAGGCCCAAAAAAAGGCGGAACAGTTGAGTGCATCCGCGAAGATTCCCCATTTCGTCCAACGCGTCAAGGAAGTGATCGAGGAATAAGATACCCGGATGCCCGTTTGGACCGCCTTGTGCTTCGGTTGCTGTGTCGTTCGTTGGTTGCACCAGTGGTCGCAAGAGAGACAAATAAGGGAATCCGCATGGAACGTTCGCACGTTTTTCGGTTGGCCGGTTTGGCGGTCTTGCCGGGCGTGGCCGCCGGCGCGACGTTCCTCGACGCGGACACGCCTGAGTGAGAAAACGCGCTATGAAATTCCAAGAAGGTCACACGGTCGGAATCGATCTGGGGACGACGTTCTCCTCACTCGCGCAACTGGACGAGCGGGGCAACCCCGTTTCGATTCCCAACGAAGACGACGAGCTGGAGACCCCAAGCCTCGTCCTGCTGGTCGAAGGCGGGCACGTGATCGTAGGCCCCAACCGCACGCGCGCCGCCATGGAAGACCCCGAACACGTCGTCGAACGGATCAAGCGTTACATGGGCGAGAGCAGTTTCGATCGGACCTTCGACGGCAAAAAAATGACGCCCGAGTTCCTCTCCGCGCTCATCCTGAAAAAACTCCGCCAGGACACCGAAAAGCGAATCGGCAAGATCGGCAACGCCGTGATCACCGTGCCGTATTACTTCAACGATGCGCGCCGTAAGGCCACCCAAGACGCCGGGCGAATCGCCGGGCTGAATGTGATCGATATCATCAACGAGCCAACCGCCGCCACACTCACCTACGCCTGGCATCGCGGTGAACTGGGCGCCCTCGGGCGCGAAGGCGACCGGCCGCGCATGGCGCTCGTGTACGACCTCGGCGGCGGCACCTTCGACGTGACCTGTGTGCGTTACACGCCCACCCACTTCCGCGTGCTGGCGACCGACGGCGACGTTCACCTCGGCGGAATCGACTGGGACGACCGGCTGCTGGACCACGCGGCCGATGAGTTCAAGGCCCGACACGGCGACGACCCGCGCAGCTCACCCGGCACCATTCAAATGCTCCGCAACGACTGCGATCTGGCCAAGCTCGAGCTTTCCGAAAACATGCGGACGACGATCACCTGCCGACACGCCGGC
>JAUWWA010000043.1 GCA_030617125.1 Pirellulales bacterium
CTCTTGCAAAGACCCGGCCCAGGTGCAAAATAAAGGGGTTGCGATCCCCGAGGCACACTGCATGAGCGCCACACCTGAACTGCTGACCGCCGAACCGCGCGACTGGGACGCCCGTTACCGCGTGGGCACGCCGCCGTGGGACACCGGCCGGCCGGCCGCCGAGTTGGTCCGCATGCTCGACGAGCGTGTGCTGAAACCCGGTCGGGTGCTCGAGGTTGGCTGCGGTGCCGGCGACGACGCGATCTGTCTGGCCAGGCACGGCTTCGAGGTCACGGCGGTCGACTGCTCGCCGCTGGCCATCGAACGGGCCAGAGTGAAGTTGGAGGAAACGAACGAGCCGGTCCGGTTCGTCCTGGACGACGTGTTCGAGTTCGCCCAGGCGGCCGGCCAGTTCGACCTGGTCTACGACGCGGGCTTCTACCATTTTATCCGGCTGGGCGACCTGGACCGGTTCCTGGACATGCTGTGGCGGGTGACGCGCCCGGGGTCGTTCTACTTTGCACTGATCGGGGCCAGCGGCGAACGCGCCCGGGGCGGACCGCCGCAAGTGGCCAAGGACGATATCTACGATGAGCTGGGCCGATTGTTCGACTTCGTTCATCTGCGCCGTTTCGCGTTCGAAAGCCCTCATCGCAAGCGAGGTTACAAGGGCTGGTCGTGCCTGATGCAGCGTCCGGCCGTGGCCGTGTAGGCGACCGTGGAAGTCCACCAAGACTTCGGAGGAATTTGATGAAGAGCATCGGATTAACCGCCCTATTGTTGGGCGCCGTGTTGCTGACGGCGGGCTGCCAAAAAAGCATCAACCAAAGGGCCGAAGAGGAATCGACCGTGCCGGTGGAGAACGTTGACGGCCCCAAGGTGGCCGCCGCGGTCGGCCGCGCGTTGTTCAAGGGATTCACCAGCGCATCGTTGTCGGAACAGCCGAACCAAGCACTGCCGAATCCATGAGCATAAAGCCGCGACCGTTGGTCGCGGGAATCACTTTTGGCGCGACCAGTGATCGCGGTTTTGCCGGGTGCGACTACCGATCGCGGCGTTATGCTCGGCCCGGGTGATAATGCACCGTCACGTGCCGCAGGTACTCGACGTTTTCCCAGAGCATGTCTTCCGCTTGGCTGGCGATCCGGTCGCCGTCGGTAACGGTCAGCGATCCGTCGACGCCGATGGTTACATTGACCAGCAGGTACAGCCCGATGCGGTGGATGCGGAGATCTTCGACATGCTTGACGCCCGGCACGGCTTCGAGCAACTGCCGGATGCGGCGGGTCACCGCGCGGTCGGGCAAGATGTTCATCAGGTCGGCCGAGGAATCGCGGACGATTTCCACCCCGGTGTAGAAGATGACGATCGCGACGACGGCCGCCGCGGCCGGATCGACCCAGACGTAGCCCGCACGGCTGCAAATGATCCCCGCCGTGGCCACCGCGATCGAGAAGATGTCGTTGCGATGGTCCCGGGCGAGCGCCAACACCGCGATGCTGCCCGTCCAACTGCTGATCAACCGCGTGTAGACGGCCAGAAATACCTTCACCGCGATCGTGAACACCGCGACCCAAAGGGCGACCGCCCCCCAAAGGGCGACCGCCCCGGCGCCGGTTGATTCCACATTGCCGGTGAGCAGATCGAAAACATTACCGATCGCGTTGAAGAACACGGCCACGGCGGTGGTGATGACGAACGCACCGACGATCACGGCGGCGATGCTGTCGAGTTGGTGATGCCCGTAGGGATGCTCGCGGTCGGGCGGTTTGCCCGCCAGGCGCATGAATACCTGCACAACCACCAGGTAGACGACGTCGGCGACGGAGTTGATCCCGTCGGCCAGCAGCGCCGGACTGTGCGCGAGACTGCCGACGACGGTCTTCAACACCGCCAGCAGTACGTTGGCCGCAAGGCTGAGGTTGATCGCCAGCAGGTTTTTACGATCGTGTTGGGTTTCACGGGTCATCGCGTCGGGTATCCGTTTGGCCGCCGCGTCCACGCGGCGTAGGGTGGGCGAGAGTGGCTGTGGCCAAGTGAAGCGATGCCCCGGCGAAACTCAGTCTGAGGCTTTGCTGCGGTCAGCCACAGGCCGCCCGGCTGCGTTTCTCCTGAAGCGTACCCGCGCCGCGAGATTTGGGCAACCGTGAATTGGCGAATGCAGCCGCGCGCGACGGGACCACCCCACCCCTCCGGGGGTCGTTCTAATCTGGTCCCGGTTGGTGTATGCTGATGATGTGTCAAGTCTGACACGACCTTGGAGGACGGGTTTTCAATCGTCATCGAAACACAGACGGATTCCAAAAACTGTCCTACGGTGAACCACCCGAGGAGAAAACCAATGTGCCGAACGATTGAAGTTTCTGCCTTGTTGGCCGCTATTGCCTTACTGGCTGGCGGTTGCAACCGGTCGTCTCGGCAGGCCGAGCCGGCGGTGGAGCTTGATATCCTTTGCGGCACGTCGTTCGGCCCGCCGATGCAGAAGCTGGTCGAGCTATACGCCCAGCAGACCGGCAACCGCGCGGTGCTGGTGTTTGGCGGTTCGGAGGACCATTTGCCCAAGGTGAAGCTCAACGCCGCCGGCGACGTGTACGTCAGCCACACGCCGTACATGCAGTACACCCGAGATGCCGGCGCCCTGCTCCGCGAAGTGGAGGTCGGCCATCTGGCCCCGGTCCTGGTGGTGCGCAAAGGAAACCCGAAAGGGCTTAAGAGCGTTGAGGATCTTGGCCGCGAGGGCGTCCGCGTGGTGTTGCCCAATCCCGAGTTCTCCACCTGCGGCGAGATGGTCTTCAAGATGCTCGATCGCAAGGGCATCAAGGAAGGTGTGTTGAAGAACGTCGGCAACGATTTGGTGAAGCACCATTCGACGGTCGGCAACCATCTGAAGCTGGAGGCGCGCGACGCGGGCATCATGTGGAACGGCGTCGCCCATAACTTCCTCGACGTGATCGAGATCGTCCCCGGCCCGTACGAATACGACGACGAGATCCGCGTGGCGGTGATGGGACTTTCCTACTCGAAGAAGAAGCATGCAGTGGAACAATTCCTCGATTTCGTCGAGAAGCACGGCCGCCGAGTGTTCACCGAATTCGGCTACGTCAAGAACGCGGCGCCGAAGCAGGAGAAAACCGTGACGCCGATGCAGGACAAAGCGGCGTCGCGCGGAGGAAGGCTGTTGCTGTTGTGCGGCGCGGGCATCCGGCCGGCGGCGGCGGAAATCGCCGAAGAGTTCTCCCGGCTGCACGGTGTGGCAGTCGAGTGCGACTACGCCGGCAGCGAAATGCTGCTAAGCCGCATCAAGCTCCGGCGCCAAGGCGACCTGTACATGCCCGGCGACGTGCACTACGTGGACCAGGCCGAGCGGGAAGGGTTGATCGCCGCCCGTGGCCGCGCGTGTTACTTCATTCCCGTCATCCTGGTCAGAAAGGGTAATCCGAAGAACATCGGCTCACTGGCCGACCTGACCCGGCCCGGCGTCAAGGTTGGCCTGGGCGATCCGAAGGCGTGCGCCATCGGCCGGAAATGCGCGATGATCTTCGCCAAGAACACCATCGCCGAAGCGGACATCGACCAGAACGTGAAATTCCGCTCGTTGACGGTCAACGAACTGGGGAACCTGATCAAGCTCGGGCGGCTCGACGCGGTGATCGTTTGGGACGCCGTGGCCGCGTACTTCGCCGACGACGCCGACGTGATCCCCATTCCACCCAAGCAGAACGTCGTTTCCGAGGTGGTCGTCGGCGTGTTGAAGTCCTCTGCGCATCCCGAGTTGGCCGGGAAGTTTGTCGAGTTCGTCGGCTCGCCGACGGCTCAGGCGATTTTCCAGAAGCATCACTACACGACCACGCCGCCGGAGTAACGGTGCTGGATCACTTGCTCCATCCGCCTTCCTCGAACGGTCCCGCATGAATCCCTCCTGGTTTCGCCAACCCCGCTTGACCGCCCCGGTGGCCGGACTGCACGGCCGGCTGTTCGCCGCGTCGATGCTGGCGTTTGTAGGACTGTTCGTCGTCGCGTTGGCGGCACTGGTGGTGGCCGACGTGGGTTATGTGGTGGCCGACGTCGGATGGGCCAACCTGGGCAACTTTGCCGCCGTGCTCGTCTCGCCCGAAATCCTCGCCGCGCTGTGGCTCTCGCTGTGGACCAGCACCACCACGGTGATTCTCGGTCTGGTCTTCGCGGTGCCGATGGGCTACGCCTTGAGCCGGTACCGCTTTCCGGGCCGGGCCGTGGTCGATTCCGTTGTCGATCTGCCCATCATCCTGCCGCCGCTGGTTGTCGGGTTGTCGCTGTTGGTTTTCTTCCAAACCGGCGTGGGACGATGGATCGAGTCGATCGGGCTGGAATTCGCCTTCCAGAAGAAGGGAATCATCCTCTGCCAATTGCTCGTGTCGACGTCGTTCGGCATTCGCGCGGTGAAACTGACATTCGACGGGATCGATCCGCGGTTCGAGCACGTGGCGATGACGCTCGGCTGCACCCGCGCCGGCGCTTTTTTTCGAGTGGCATTGCCGATGGCCTATCGCGGCATCATCGTCGGAGGGATCTTGATTTGGACCCGGGCGCTGGGCATCTTCGGGCCGCTGATGGTCTTCGTCGGCGCGGCGCGCATGCGAACCGAGGTCCTGCCCACGACCATCTATCTGGAACAATCCATCGGGCGGATCGAAGTGGCGCTGGCCGTGGCTATTTTGATGCTTGTTCTGACCGCCGTCGCACTGGTAACCATTCGGGTTGTGGGGCTGGGGGAACGATGATCCGCATCGAACGGCTCAACTTCACCGTGGCCGACGCCGCCTACAAGGCGGACACTTTTGCGCTGCGCAACGTTTCGCTGCATGTCCGGCCGGGCGAATACTTCGTGCTGCTGGGACCTACCGGATCGGGAAAGACGCTGCTGTTGGAATGTCTCTGCGGCTTGAACCACATTGACTCGGGGCGCGTCTCCATCGACGGCGTCGACGTAACGAAGCTCGAACCGCGCAGCCGCCGCTGGGGGTACGTGCCGCAGGACTACGCGCTGTTTCCGCACATGACGGTGCGCGGAAATATTGGCTTTAGCCTGGCGGGCGCCGTGGCGGCGCGAGTGGCCGAAGTGATGGAGTTGGTAGGCGTGGCGCACCTGGCCGATCGTTTTCCACAGAAGCTTTCCGGCGGCGAGAAGCAGCGAGTGGCGCTCGCCCGGGCGCTGGCCGTCGGACCGCGCGTGCTCCTGTTGGATGAGCCCGTCAGCGCGCTCGACGAGCAGACGCGCGACGAACTGTGCCGACAGTTGAAGCGGTTGCAGCAGGACACGCAAACGACGACCGTGCACGTCTGTCATAACTTCACCGAGATGCTCTCGGTGGCCGACCGCGTGGCGGTGATCGACCAGGGGCAGATCTTGCAGGTGGGCACGCCGCGAGAGGTTCTCGAACGTCCGGCGAGCACGCGAATAGCGCGGTTCGCTCAAGTCGGCAACCTCCTTTCGGCCCGGGCCGTCGCCGACGGGACCCGGCTGCGGCTGGTCTGCCCCGGCGGAATCGAACTAAGAGCAAGGATCCCGGAATCCGGAGAGTTCGAGGCCGACGTGGTCGCCATGATCCGGCCGGAGAACATCGCTCTGACCGCCAACGTGCCCGAGAACGTTCCGCCGGAGGCCACGATCCTGCAAGGCACGGTCGCCGAGTTGATCGAGCTTGGGCCGGTCGTTAAGGTCCGCGTCGCCTGCGGCGCACTCGAATGGCTCGTGTCGCTTGGAAAGCGCGAGTACACCGAGCGTAACATCCGCGTCGGCGATCGCGTGCACCTGGTCGTTGCGGCGGAAAACGTACACGTAATGAGAAGTTCACCACCATGAATACCACTGCGCCGCAACAATCCGAATATCCGTCTTCCTTCTGCTGGCTGCACTGGTTACTGGCGGTGAGCACGCCAGTGCTTGTGCTGACGGGCTTCAGCTTGCACGCAGTTGCGCGGCCCGAGTGGTCGCTTTTCTCGGGCGTGTTGCCGAGTTGGTTTTGGCCCGGCCGGGTCGATCTCTGGCACCTCGTGGCGGCCGTCGTGTTTTCTCCCGCCGTGATCGCGATGTTGTGGATCTGCCGCCGCGGGAAGTTCTGGCGCAGAGCGTCGCTCGTCGTATTGCTCGTCGGCGGGTTGCTGACCGTGGTTACTGGTATCGTGCTGATGAACTCGCTTGGGTCGTTTACCGTTCGCACCTGGGCCTTGTGGATTCACGCCGCGTTGGGGCTCGTGTTGGTGCCGATCGCCCTCTTCTGGCATACAATTATCGGGGTAACCTCGAACTGGCGCAAGCTGACGCCGACGTTCCATCCCTGGGCCAATCCTCGATGGCTGCCCGTGTTGGCCTTCGTCCCAGTCGCGCTGGTCACGACGTGCCTGGTGCTGAGCGACTTGCCGTGCCATCCCCCGTGGCGGAACCTTGTGGCCCAGCGGATCCCGGCGGTCGACGCCGGGGCGGCCGATCTTGCCTCGCTGCCGTGGAACGAAGCGACACCGCTGAATATCCACTTGGCCGGCGGAGCCGGGTTCGACGCCGGGCAGACTCGCGTGACCCTGCGCGCGCTGCACGACGGCGAGCACCTGTTCGTCATGGCCGAGTGGCTCGATGCCGATGAGAACCGCCGGTACTTGCCGTGGCGCAAGACCCCCGACGGCTGGGGACACATGCGGAGCGGTCCGATCGGCGGGCCGCAATTCGATGAGTGCCGGTACTACGAGGACAAATTCTCGTTGATCTTTCCAACCGTGCCCGACTGGCGATTCGACCGCGTCGGCTGCGCGGCCTATTGCCACGCCGGTGGAGGCCGGGCCTACGGCTACAAGGGGAGCAACCGCTTGGTCGACGTCTGGCATTGGAAGGCCACGCGAACCGATCCGGTCGGCCAGGCCGACGACAAATACTGGGACAAGGTCGACTTCGAGGCAAAGGACGTCGGGCGTCACGGCGATCCCAAGCGGGGCGGGGGCTACGAGAAAAACGTCTCCGAAGACGAGACACATCCGGCCTTCCTGCCCGACGATCTCGCGGCCGTCCATGGCGGGATCATCCCCACCACACACGCCGTCGCGTACACCGAAGCCGCAGCCAAAGAATTGCCCGAGGATACGGTCGTGCCGGGCATCGTCGCCTCGGCGTTCGTCGGTGATCGCGGCCATATCGCCTGCAAATCAAGGCACCACAGCGGCCGCTGGACCGTATGGATGCGCCGCAAGCTCGACACCGGCAGCCGCTATGACGCGACGTTCACGCCGGGCGGCAGTCATCCGTTCGGCTGCGCCGCGTTTAACTGCACCTCGAAACGCCACGCGTACAACCTGCTGCCGTACCGACTGGTGTTAGCGGAGTGATGGTGCAACTCACCGCGCCGATTTTGGCCGGCTCGTTATTCCCAATACCGTTGAAATAACGGTAAAGACCGATACAGCATGTAGTTCTGATGCTTTCACTCATAATGCCGCGACCGGTGGTCGCGCCGACGCATCGGCAAGACGGCGCGGGTTGATGTCTTCGGCGCGACCACCGGTCGCGGCTTTATAGCTTGTGCTGCGGCTCGAAAGCCTAAGGCAGGCAAGATGCCTGCCCCACTTCCTTTGTCCGTGAATGATCCAGGTTATTCGTCGTCGGCGCCGCCCAGTCCCAGCCGCTCGCGCCAACGGCGGCGGGCGGGTTGGCCGGCCTTTTCGCCGCCGGGCTCTCCGGCCTGGAGGTCGCCGCCTTGCTCTTGGAGGATGCGGAGCTTGTCTTCGATTTGGCTCTTCTCGCGTGCAATCTTCGCGCGCTCGAGCGAGATTTCGACCTCGGCCTCGCGGAGCTTCTCGCGCCACTCGTCCTGGAGTTGTTTCAGATGTTCGCGTTCTTACTTGACGACGTCGTCGGAGTCGAGCACTTAGCTCAGCGCGGCGGCGCCGACCACCACCGAGCCAAGTTGGTGGCTCTGATGTTCGAGCAGCTCCTTGAGTTCATCGATTTGGCGGTCCCTTTCGGCCAGTAGCCGATCGGTTTTCAGGACCACCTCTTCGATTCGTGTCCGCTCATTCCGCGTTTCTTCGTCGTGCTCGTCGAAGTCGGTTTCGAGGGTGGCCAGGAGGCGTTTCTTTTGGGCCTCCCAACTGAGCGATTCGCCCCCCGCGCCCGCGGCGGCGGCCGGCGCTGCCGAAGCAGCCCGCTCGAGTTGCTCCTGGAGCTTGGCGTTTTCGGCCTTCAACTCGTGGACATCCTCGACGGCCATTTCGTAACGCCGCTGGTAGTCGTCGTCCTCCGATCGCTCGGCGATGTCTTTCGGCATCTCGGCCATTTGCCTTTCGGCCTCGACAAGCTTTGCCCGCAACGTTTCGCATTCGGCCTTGGCCTGCTCCAACGCTTTCGCGTCGGCATGGCTGCCGGTTGCGCTTTGCTGCAGTTCACTGCGTGCCAGTTCCAGTTCCCGGCGGAGGCGGTCGCACTCGGTTTGCAGGGTTTCCTTCTCGGCTTCGGCTTCGGCGATTTCGACATGTTGCCGCTCGTACTGCTTACGCTGTTGGTCCAATTCCTCGCATTCCCGTTCGAGCTGCTCGCGTTCTTGGACGAGTTCCTTGCGCTCACGGCTGAACCCCTCCCGCTGTCGGTCCAATTCCTGGTGTTCGCCGTTTAGTTGCTCGCGGTGTTGGGCAAGTTCCTTGCGCTCACGGCTGAGTCCCTCGCGCTGGTGGTCCACTTCCTTGCGTTCGCCGCTCAGTTGCTTGCGTTCTCCGCTGACTCGCTCGCTCTGTTGGCTTAGTTCCTCGCGTTCCGCGCTGAGTTCCGCGCGCTGTCGGGTCAGTTTCTCGTGCTCTTGGGCCAACTCCTTGCGCTCTCGGCTGAGCCCTTCGCGTTCTCGGTGCAATTCTTCGGGCTCCAGGCTCAGTTCCTTGCGTAGCCGGTTCAATTCCTCGCGCTGTTGGTCCAGTTCCTCATGCTCTTGGTTGAACTCCTTGCGTTCGCCGCTGAGCAGCGCGCGCAGCCGACTTAGTTGCTCGCACTGTTCGTTCAATTCATCTCGTTCTTGGCTCAGTTCCTTTCGTTCTTGGTTGAATCCCTCACGTTGTTGTTTCAAGTGCTTGTGTTCTTGGCTCAGTTCTTTCCGCCCTTGGTTCAGGTTTTTGAGTTCCTGGCCGAGTTCCTC
>JAUWWA010000413.1 GCA_030617125.1 Pirellulales bacterium
AGATGATGCTCTGGACGGTCCTGGCCACGGCGATCCTGCACGTCCAGTTGGCACAGATCGGCTGGTTCTTCCGCTACGAAGCCTACCTGATGGCTTGCGGGCTGCTCACCATTCTTATGGTAAGCGCCGGACACGTCATGGAGTACTTTCGAGGTGCGGCCGTCTGGAAGCGGGCGGCGGTGTGCTGCACGGCCGGGATGCTCGCTTTGCCGCTGCTGCACCATGGGGGACGATCCTTGGCGTTGATCCCCCCGGCGACGACCGTCATCTACCAACAGCAGTACCAAATGGCGGCCTTTCTGGACCGGTACTACGCCGGCCAGGCAGTGGCCGCCAACGATATCGGGGCGATCAACTACTATGCCGACGTCCGCAACTTGGACCTCTGGGGACTGGGCAGCCTGGACGTGGCCAACGCCCGACTGCAAGATCGCTACGGGCCGGAAGAAATCCATTCGCTCTCCGTCCAGCGCGGCGTCAAGGTGGCCATGGTGTTCGCCTACTGGTTCGACCGGCATTACCGGGGCCTGCCGCCGAATTGGCGAGAAGTCGGCCAGTGGGAGATCGCCGCCATCGGCGGGTCGCGGAATCACGTGGTTTCGTTCTACGCCGTCGACCCAAACGAAGTCGACTCGTTGGCCGAAAACCTCCGGGAGTTCTCGTCGCAGTTGCCCGAGCCGGTCGTCCAGCGGGGCCCCTACCTGAATGCCAGCCGACCCTCGGACCGGATAGCAACGCGTGACTGATGATGGGATCACCCTTACACCCCGCCACCTGACCTTGACACCCCTGTGCGATTCTGACACACTCCCGCCCCGATTGTATGAGAAAATGTAGGGGGAGTGCGCCTTGAACTCGACTACCGGCCAGTGCCAGCATTGCCAGCAACCGGGAGCCGTCAAGCGGCTATCCTTGCCGTTGAACTGCTCCTGGATCGCGGCCGGATGCGCGGTCGATACGGCGGCCCAATGGGTTCGCGTGGTCGTCCTGCTGCACTTGGGTGGCGAGGTCATGGTCGGCGCGTTGGCGTTGGCCTTCGCCGTCTGCACGCCGGTCTATGGCCTGGCAAGCCTCGGATTGCGCGGTGCGGTGGCGACCGACGCCAAACGTGAGTATCAATTCGGCGACTACTTCGCCTTGCGGCTGGTTACCTCCGTGCTGGCGCTGCTGATCGTCGCGGGGATCGCATGGGCCAGCGGCCACGAGCCGGAGACCGCCTTGTTGATCCTCCTGGCCGGCGTTACGGAACTGCTGAAGGCGCTAAGCGACGTCTTCCACGCACTCCAACATCAGAACGAACGCATGGACCGCTACGCGATCTCGCTGATGATTCGCGGCCCGTTGATGGTCATGGCCTTGACGGCGGGCGTCTGGTGGACGGGCAGCCTCGTGTGGGGCCTTGCCGCGTTGGCGGTGGTTGCGGCGGCGACGCTGCTCTTGTACGACGTTCCCAGCGGGCGGCGGATGGTCCGGGCGTTGCAGTCCGCTCAGGCGCGATCGCACGGCGGAGTCGCCTTACATGCCTCCGGGCTGATGCCCCGGTGGGATCCACCGACGATGCTCCGCCTGGCATGGCTCGCGGCGCCGCTGGGCGTGGTGATCTCGATGATCGCGCTGCAAATCAGCGTGCCGCGATACCTGGTCAGCTTCTACCTCGGCAATCACGCGCTGGGCGTGTTTGTGTCGATTTTCTATCTAGGCATGGTGGGGTCGCAGTTGGTCGGCGCGATCGGCCAATCGTCCGGCCCCCGGTTGGCGAAGTACTATGCCGCGGCCGATACGGTCGGCTACTCGAAACTGCTCGGGAAGCTCGTGCTGGTGGCCGTCGGCCTGGGTACGGCGACGGCGCTTGGCGTGGCGCTATTAGGCGGGCCGATCCTTGCACTGATCTACCGGCCGCATTTCGCCCAGTATGCCGAGTTGGCCGTTTGTTTGATGCTGGCCGCGGCGGCCGGATACCTGACTCATCCGCTGGGGATCGCCCTGGAGGCCATGCGGCGATTCAAAACCCACATGGTGATCCGCACGTTGGGTATCGTCGTGTTGCTGGCCGCCGGGACCGTCCTCATTCCCGCCTACGGCCTGAAAGGAGCGGCCGTCGCCATGATGATCAGCAGCACCAGCGCGGTGCTCGGATGCGCGGGCGTCGTTCTCTGGTCGCTTCGGCGCTGCAACGCAACCGAACGTACCGGCATCCAAGTCGAGGTATCCGTTCGTCAAGCCGCGTAGGCGGTTCGCGAGCAGCCAGGAAGGCGGAATAACTCATGTCCAAGGCGATCAAGATTCTTCATGTCTTCAATTCGATGATGCGGGGCGGGGCCGAAATGCGCACCCTCGAATTGTTCCGATGCCTCGATCGCCGGCAGTTTCAATTCCACTTCTGTGCGCTCTCCGGCCGGCAAGGCGAACTCGACGACGAGATCCGCCGACTCGGCGGCGAAGTGCACCTGTTGCGGCGCGGCCTGGTCGGCTTCCCGCGGCGGTTTCGCCGTTTGCTTAGGGAGCATCGGTTCGAGGTCGTCCACTCACAGGTGCTCTACTTCTCGGGATTCATCCTCCGGCTGGCGGCACAGTGCGATACGCCGGTCCGCGTGGCCCAGTTCCAGAACTCGCACGACAGCCGCCGCTCCAGCCTGCCGCGGCGCACGTACCGCCGCCTGATGCGGCGCTGGATCGATCGCCACGCGACCGACATCGCGGCGGTCAGCGAAGGGGCCATGTCGGGTATCTGGGGGGCGCAATGGAAGTCCGACCCGCGGTGCCGAGTGATTTACAACGGCGTGTCGGCGGCGACCTTCGCCGGCGGCCCGGACCGGCACGGCGTGTTATGCGAGTTCGGCCTGCCGGACGACGCGCTGCTGTGTATCC
>JAUWWA010000163.1 GCA_030617125.1 Pirellulales bacterium
AGACGGCGCCGCGTGGGCTGGCTGTTCGGCGTAGGCCGGACCGTAAACAGTTACGACAACAGAATGTGCGTATATCCATAGTCGCAACCGCATGGTCCACGTGGAATCTCTCAGAACGGTTCTGGGACGCGTCGGCGGCCACAATAGCCGGCAGCACCTCCAACCCCTTGAGTCTGTCCGTGAACTTCCTCGGGGCCTCCTCAATTCCCTTTAAGTTCCCATGGCGGGCCAGATCCCATTGAAGCAGCCTGGCGACGACGCAGGAGCACCCGACGAACCGGGCCGCGGCCCCGCGGCGCGGGCCGCACCTGCCGAGCAAGTGCTGGTGGGGCCGAGTGGTGGCGGGATCCAAGTCACGGTAGTTGATTATCTCCATGAGCCCTGGTTCAGCCCCGCGCGGCTGCGGCGCGGTCTCAGCTCGGCGTCGATCTCGTTCGTCGTGCACCTGATCGTGTTGGCCGTGCTCGGCTGGTGGGCAGTGCCGCAGATCATCCACAAGGGGCTTCCGGCAATCATCGCCGAGGCGTTGAACGAACCGGAGGAAGAACTGGTGACGGTCAAGCTGGATTCCCAGATCGAACCGGCCGAGGAACTGAGCTTCTCAGTAGCCGCCAGCGAGGCGCTTGGCGTGGAAGGGGGCGGCACGCCGCACGTGACCGAACCGGTCGTGGCCAGCGCCCTGGTGGATCGGGTACCCGAAGGTCCGCGCGCGACACTCGACCAATGGCTGACGGTGTTTCCCGGCAGCGGCGAGAATGAGATGTTCAAGCGCATGCTGGAAGGGGCGCCGGGCCGGCACCGCGCGGTGGTCGATGGCTACGACACGGCGCTGGACCGGATCACGCAGGAAATCCTTCGGATGCTCGAGAAGTCGAATGTGCTGGTGATTTGGTGCTTCGACGAGTCGAAGAGCATGAAGGACGACCAGAGCGAGATCCGCGAGCGAATCGACCGCGTCTACACCGAGTTGGGATTGAGCGACACGGCGGCGGGAGAGGCATTGCTCACGGCGATCGTCAGCTATGGCCGCGATTTCCACGTTCACACGGCGAAGCCCACCTACGACATTGGCCAAATCCGCGCCGCGATCGACCAGATTCCGGTGGATGAGACTGGCATGGAGTTCATGTGCCAGGCCGTGGGCCGGTCGATCGCCCAGT
This sequence comes from Pirellulales bacterium, assembly GCA_030617125.1. GTDB lineage: Bacteria > Planctomycetota > Planctomycetia > Pirellulales > Thermoguttaceae > JAUWWA01. Next base: position 1,161 of record JAUWWA010000163.1, read on the forward strand.
ACAAGTACTTCGCTCGCAAGGGCAAGCGGCAGATGGCGTTGATCCTGGTTTCCGACGAGAGCGGCGAGCCGAGTAACAATTTCCAGTACCTCGAGGCGATGGTCCAAGAGGCCCGCTCGACGCGGTGCAAGGTCTACGTGCTCGGACGCGAGGCTGTCTTCGGCTATCCGTACGCCCACGTCCATTGGGTCCATCCGCAGACGAAACACCACCACTGGCTGCCGGTCAACCGCGGTCCGGAGACAGCGTTTGTCGAGCAGTTGCAAACCGACGGGTTTGCCCGGCGGCAGGACGCCTATCCCAGCGGGTTCGGTTCTTACGGGCAGTCGCGGATGGCCCGTCAGACCGGCGGCATCTTTTTTCTCCTGCCCAGCCTCGAATCGAACGTCGTCCGCGACGAGAAGACGCGCGAGTACGAGATGAAGGCAATGCGCGGCTACTACCCTGACCTCCGTGCGCGCCAGGAAATCGTCACCGACCGCGGCCGGTCGAAGCTCCGCATGGCGATCTGGAAGATCGTCAGCGACCTGAACCCCTATCGGCCGGAGGTGCAGAAAGTTACCGAGATGCGGGTGCGTTTCTCACCGGACTACAAGACCTTTGTCAACCAGGTAGCGGAGGAGGAGCAGAAGGCGGCAGTCTACCTGCAGTATCTTGACGAGGCGGTGAAGGTTCTCGAACGGATGAAGCCGTCCCGCGAGCAGGAGCAATCGCCCCGCTGGCAAGCCAACTACGACCTGATCCTTGCTCAACTGATGGCGTACAAAGTGCGTATCTACGAGTACGGGGCCTATCTGGACACGTTCGTCAAGAACCCGAAGCAGGTGCCGCTGCACAAACCGCCTGACCTGAACCTCGAATACTGGAAAATCACCACCTGCGAGGAGATGCTCACCAAGGAGGTTACCGGCGAGTATCTAGAACGGGCCAACACGCTGTTGGCCGAGTGCGCCAAGAACCACGTCGGCACGCCATGGGCCGCCCGGGCCAACTGGGAGCGGAAACGCGGCTACGGCGTAACGCTCGAACCCGTGTACTGGCACACGTGGCGTAAGGGCGGTGGCGGCAGACCCGTTGAGCTGATCCCCATCCCGAAACTCTAAGCACAAAAACGGCGAGAGTTCCTTCGCTCCAATCGCGCATGCACTTTGCCGTCCATCACTAACGTGATGCAAACCTATAAAAAACCGCTTGGCGGGGTCCGAGACGTTACTATATTGCCCCAGGTCCCTCGCCGATCCAAAGGGTACGAGATTGGTCTCCTTCCCTCCTCCTGGGCCCTCCACCAATTTCAGGATCGGCTTCTCCCAGTGGATGCCGTCCTGGCTGACGGCATAAGCGCAACGGGTGCGGTACCCAACCCCGCCCCCCCCCACTCATGCGCCGAGTAATAGCACTCAAGCTGTCCGTCCTTTCGCCGACCGATGTAGCCCGGGCCGACACCCTTCGTCTCCCACGGCTTGTCCGCCGGAATCACCACCCCGCGGGGCCGAGGATGGTGCAGCACGCGCCGAAAACCGGTGCTCCGCTCGATGATGTAGTCGTCGAGGAACAACTGCCAGTGGGGTCCCTGCGACGCTGTCTGGTTTGGCTTCGGCGAGACCGGCTCCGCGTGGGCCCGTAACGGGACACAAAAGACCAGCAGCGCCACGGCCATCAGTAAGCATTTCTTCATGACTCGTTACTCCTTTGGAGCTTGGATCGGTTCGTCAGTAGTGCATCTCGGGCATGAGGAACCCCTCGCGGTACTCGCGCGAGACCAGGGCTTCGGCCTCGGGGTCGTCGGGGAAGGATTCGGTTATAGGGTCGAACTTGACCGAACGGCCCAACCGGTAGGCGATGTTGCCTAGGTGGCACAGGGCCGCGGCCGTGTGGCCGTACTTGACCGGCGCCAGGAGGTCTTCGGTCTTTCGGCTTCGCACAGCGTCATAGAAGTTCTGCAACAACTGCGGATGGGCGCCGCCGCCGGCGCCCTCGGGGCCGTCGGAGCCGTCGACGACCGTTTTGAACCGCCCGCCCAGGTCGATGGTCATGTAGCCCTTGGTTCCGTAGAAGATCGTGCTTTGGCGGGTGCCCGCTTCCTTGTTCGACGCCAGGTTGCGGATGTCGAGCGACAGCATTGTGCCGTCCTCGTAGGTGTAGGTGGTCGCCTGGATATTAGGTGTTTCGCCCTGATCGTTCCAGACGTAGCGTCCGCCCTGGCTGGCGACGGTAACGGGGAGCGTCTCTTGCTTGTCGAGGCCGTGGATTACGAGGTCGGTCATGTGGGGACCGTTGTTGCCGATCTCGCCGTTGCCCGTGTCCCAGAACCAATGCCAGTTGTAGTGGAACCGGTTGGGATTGAACGGCCGCTCTGCAACGGGGCCAAGTCAGAGGTTGTAGTCCACGCCCTGCGGCACGGGACAATCATCCTCGCGGCCGATGCCTTGCCGCGGGTTGTAGACGAACGCCCGGGCCATGTACAAATCGTCGATCACTCCGTCGCGCAGCAAGTCGACGGCCTGTTTCCGGCCCGTTTGGGCGCGCAGGTGGGTGCCGTTTTGCACGATGCGATCATACTTCTTGGCCGCCTCGATCATCTTGCGTCCTTCGGCGATGCAGTAGGTTGCCGGCTTTTCGACGTAGACGTCCTTGCCCGCCTAGCAAGCCCAAACCGTACCCAGGGCGTGCCAGTAGTTGGGTGTGGCCAGGAGCACGCAGTCGACGTCCTTGTCGTCCAGTACACGGCGCATGTCGGTTTCGGTTTTGGGCTTACCGCCTTTGACCATCTTGACCCGATCGGCGAACAGGCTCTCGTCCACGTCGCAAAGGGTGACGATGCGCACGTTTTTCAACGGCTCATGGTATCGTATGTGATTGCGGCCCTGGTTGTGGATACCGATGATCGCGGTGCGGATTTCTTCGTTGGGGCTCGACTGTCCGAAAGCGCGGCTTCCGACCAAAGCGGTCGTTCCCCAGACGGCCGAAGACTTGACGAAGTTGCGCCGCGAGAGCCTGGAAGGCATGATCAGCTCCTCGTAGGTTTGCAGTCAAGTTTCCCTATCCCCGTCAGGACAGGGACACCGCGCTGCTGCGATTTCCTGCTCCGCGCGTCGACCTCCGCGCGCGCCTTCTGAAGCACCGATTCGATCGAGACCGGCGCGCCGTTCCGGGCCTTGGACTCGTCGGCCGCCGACATGAACGCGAACATCTCGAGGGTCTCTTCCGGCTGGACGGGCACGTTGCCGGTCTTGAAGAATTGAACGATTTCCTTCAGCAGCATCGGATAGCCGCCCGGCTGTCCGCCTCGATAGATCCCCTTCGAGCCGAAGACCAGGAAGCCTTCGCCCGAATGGGAGTGGCGCCCGCCCCGGAAGATGCCGATTTGTCCGTTCTTCCACTGGCCGACGACCACGTCCACCGGGCCGCTGGTGGTTCTCGTCACGGTTTCACACCCTGGCCCCATGATGGCAAAGAGCGTCTCGACCGTGTGGATTCCGTACCAGTACAGGTCGGGATGATGAGGCTCGATGGAACACGGACCGTAGGCCAGGCAGGTGATCACATCGCCCACCTTGCCCTCGCGCACCTCGCGGACGTGGTGCGTAAAGCGCCAAGTAGACGACGACCAGCAAGGCACGCCCGCCTCTTTGGCCAGCCGGTATATCTCCACGGCATCGGCGAGGCTGCCGGCCACGGGCTTGTCGATGAACACCGGCTTCTTGGCGGCCAGCACGGGCCTGACCTGTTCCAGGTGCGGCCTGCCGTCCACACTTTCCAGGAGCACACCGTCCACCTTCGTGCAGAGTTCTTCGATGCTGTCGACGATCTCGATGCCGTGCTCGTCACGAAGTTGTTTGGTGAAGCCCTCCAGCCGGTTGGCCGAGGCGGGGATGTCGGGCGATCCGCCCGGGTAGGCCGCGATGACCTTGCAGCCCGTCTCGTTGGCCGGATCGTTGAGGTACTTGGTGAAATGGATCACGTGCGACGTGTCCAACCCGATCAAGCCGAGGCGGATGACGTTCTCCTCACCTTGGGAAATCGGCGAAGCGACGACCCCGGCCGCAACCAGCAGTGCTGCAAGAGCGGTGAGTCGGGTCATGGTAAGGATCTCCTTTCCGAGACTAGCTCAACTGATTTTTTCTTGCCGGTTTTCTCGCACCGAGTCCCGCGGCCGACCGGACTGCGGTGTCTGTGAATAGGTTCGATACACTGAAACAACTCTGCGCTTGGCGTCTACTTTGCCAAACGCCA
>JAUWWA010000353.1 GCA_030617125.1 Pirellulales bacterium
ATGGGATCGGGATCTCGATCCGGCCCGACTCCCGGACGACCACCGGAGGTCCTGCGCATCCCGGGGGGCCGAATGGGATCGGGATCTCGATCCGGCCCGACTCCCGGACGACCATCGAAGGTTCTACGCATCCCGCGGGGTCGTATGGGATCTGGATCTCGTCCCCTCCGGACCCCGGGGGTGGTTCTATAGGTTCTGTCCAACCGGCTTGGCGCCGCGGCGTCCCCTTCGACCTTTGGCGGTGTCAGCAACTCAGCCAACATCCCTGCCGTGCTCGGCTTGCCCACGAAACGTTCCCCAACATACATGACCGCCTCGATCAGGCGAGGATCGCCGTCGGCACGGGCGGTGAGATAGTCGTTCTTCCTCCAGTCGGCGATATCCTCGGGCCGCAGGGGCTCCTCGGGCGCCCCATCGAATGCTCCAGATGGTTCGCGTAGGTCCGCCAGGGCCTCACGCGGCTTGCCTGCCGGCTTCTGTGCCGGTTTGGCGGGCGGTTGCCGCGGTCCGGGAGCGGCCGGGGCAGGAGGCGGCGGTTGCTGCTTCGCCACCTTCTTGCCGTCACCGATTACCCCGGACAGGACAAGGAACAACAGGATCGTCAGCAGCACCACGCAGAGCCCGACCGCCAGGCCGACCTTCAGCGAAATGCGCTTCCCCTTCGGCCGATTTGCGAGCGAGAGCCTGGACGTCGGTTCCGGCGGGTTTTCGGTGTCGGGTGGCTCGACCTGGCGCTGCGGTGGTTTCTGGGTTGCGTACTCCCCGTCTGGAGTTCCGGCCGTTCTGTCGTCAGCCATGGGCGTGTCTCCCGAATAAGACCTCGCGTCCGGGTATCTGGCCCGGTTGCTCCGGCAACCCTAGTATCGCATATTTCGCGAAGGAAGGCTATAATGGTTTGCCGTCAATCCGGTGGGTTTTCTATTACCCTTTTTGACGAGGAGAACGTCATGGCTCACAAATCGACGTGCCTGACGGCCCTGGCGGTGGTTGCCGCGCTGGTGGCCGGCGGCTGTTCTGCTCCAGAATCGAAGATTGGCGACGCCGCGCCGGAGAAGTCCATTGTCAGCGACGACGCCGCGCCCCAGTGGTCCGGCGTCATCGGCGACGCTGCGCCCGAGTGGTCCGCCGTCATCGGCACCGACGACAGGGAGCACAGCCTGGCCGACTACAAGGACGCCGAGTTGATCGTGTTGGTTTTCACGTGCAATCACTGCCCGGTGGCGGTGGACTATGAAGACCGTCTGATCGCCTTGCAGAAGGACTACGAGTCGAGGGGCGTCCAGGTCATCGCGGTCAACGTGAACAACCTCCCGGCCGACCGGCTTGAACCGATGAAGCAACGCGCTTCCGAAAAGGGGTTCAATTTCCCATACCTTTACGACCCGAGCCAGAAGATAGGTCGCGACTACGGTGCGAAAGTCACACCACACGTGTTCGTACTCGACGGCAGTCGCAAGCTTGCCTACGTCGGCGCCATCGACGACACGCAGGATCCAGCCAAAGTAACGCAGCATTTCCTGCGCGACGCGATCGATGCTCTGCTGGCCGAAAAGGAGCCGCCCGAGCCGGTCACCCAGCAGTTCGGCTGCTCCATCAAGTACGAAACTAACACGGAGGGCTAAGTGGTCGACGATTGTTCCTGTTGGGTGCGACACGGCGCGGTCGTCGCGCTTATCGTGCTGTTGCTGGTCGGGTGCCACGGTTCGCGGCGCCCGAGCGGTGGCGACGCCGTGAGCGTCGAGGTGGTCGACGAGGTCGCCTTCGCCGATGTTCTGCGGCAACATCGCGGCGAGGTCGTGCTGGTCGACTATTGGGCGACGTGGTGCTGGCCGTGCCGCGAGTTGTTCCCGCACACGGTTGCACTGCACAAGCGGTTCGGCGCGGACGGGCTGGCGGTCATTGCCCTGAGTGTCGACGATCTGGACGATGAACTTTCGGTCAGGAAGTTCCTCGCCGATCAGGACGCCGAGTTCGAGAACTTCATCAGCCGCTACGGTAGCGGGGTGAAATCGTTCGAGGCCTTCGGCATCGAAGGCGGTGCGGTGCCCTATTTCCAGCTCTATGGCCGCCGGGGCGCGCTGCGAAAGACCTTTCCGTCCGGCGATGAAGAAACCATCAACCTGCACCAACTGGACCAAGCGGTCCGGGAACTGCTGCACGAGGGCCGCTAGCCCTCGCATCTCGCATCAGGAAGTTCACCACGGAGGCACGGAACACACGAAAAAATAGGGAAGACAGAGGAGAGCGAACGGCCTTTGCCACCTTGCTTTTCCCTGTCTTCCCTGCTCGTTCTTCGGTTTCCCTTCCCTCTGCGTTGTTCTCCGCGCCTCCGTGGCGACAAACTCAAGCTAGAAGTTGTACTCCAGCGCGGCGAACGCTCCGTGCAGGATCAGGTTGCCGTTGCTGTCGATGTCCCGGATCTCGGGGATGTCGACAATGTACGGCGGGATCTGGTTGTCGGCCAACGCAACGCCCGTGATCGCCAGCAGGCGGTAGCCGATCTTCGCGTTCCAGTTCTGGGCGAACTGCCACTCCACGCCCAGGTCGACTTCCGTCAGGAACGAGACGTTGTTGCGGTTGGAGCGGACCGGATAGGTTTCGCCGGGATAGGCGGTCTGGTTGGCGATCGTGCCGTCGCCAAGGTACAACTCGAACAGGTTGCGAACGTGGTTGGTGTAGATGCCGAACCTCGGCGAAGCGTAGAGCCGCCAGGCGGGCGCCAACTGGTAGCCGACGTCGCAGCCGAGTTGGAGCCCAATGAGGTTGTTCTCGACCCGGTCGCTCAAGTAGGCATAGTCGGCGCCGGTGGCCCAGGAGCCGCCGTTTCGCAGCGAGCCGAACGTCAGCCGTTCGTCGAACCGGAAGAACCGGACGCCGATCATCCAATCGAAGTCCCAGGACCACTCGTCGTCGAACAGCATGGGATAGTGGATCAGGTTGATCTCGATGTTGTGGATTTCATTGCGGCGGCGGAGCACGTGCTCGTCGGCCGCGTTGCTGAACCACTGGGCGGCGTTGGTGCCGGGGGCGGGGGCACCGAAGAAGACCTCGTTGAACTGCAACGGCGAGGCCAACCCGCTGGCGTGGGTCGTGCGGACCTCGCCGCTGAACGGCTCCAGCGTCCAATAGGTTGCTTCCAGGGCTCGGTGTCCCTCGCAGCAGAACCGGCGCCCGAAGGTGATCTCGCCGCCGCCTTGCCACGACATGTCGATTTGCGTGTGCGTTAACTGGTTGCTTTCGTTACCGTCCTCGTAGGTCGTCCAGATCCTGTTCGGCAAGTCGCGGCTCATGATCAGCCCGCCAACCGACGCGTACCATAGGCACGGCGCCGGCGCACAGCAGTCGGCACATTCG